>DATEOW010000163.1:0-13730 GCA_035273665.1 Burkholderiales bacterium
TGGGTTGAAGCGCAGACCAGTCAGAAGCTCGGCTACGTCGAACAACTCTATACATTTGGCGACCGATATCGCGATCCGGGCGGTAGCGACTTGCGCTCCTTGTCCATCGGTTATTTAGCGCTCGTACAAGAAGCTGGGGACGCCGGTGTCGCCGAGTGGCGGGATTGGTATCGCTACTTTCCCTGGGAAGATTGGCGGGGTGGGCGGCCGGAAGTCGTCAACAGAATCCTCGGGCGCTTGAAGAAGTGGACACAAGAAGCGGGTACGGGCGCGGAAAAAAGACTTCGCGAAGCACGCGTGCGCCGGACATTCGGTTCCACACAGTTGCCTTGGAACGATGAGCCGGTCCTTGAGCGCTATGAATTGCTCTATGAGGCGCGGCTCGTGCCCGAAGCCCATCGTGACCGCGGCATGAAGGCGCCGTGGTCGGCGGAGGTCATCAATGAAGGGGACCCGATGATCGCGGATCATCGCCGGATTCTTGCAACGGCCATTTCACGGCTGCGCGGGAAGATCAAATATCGGCCCGTTGTTTTCGAGTTGATGCCACCTACCTTTCCGCTCGGTCAGCTACAAGCGACGGTGGAAGCGTTATCCGGCGTACGTTTGCACAAGCCTAATTTCAGAAGGTTGGTGGAGGGTCTTGGTTTGGTTGAGGAAACCGGGCAGACCACAACAAAGACGGGTGGCCGTCCGGCCCGACTGGTGCAGTTCCGTCGGGAAGTCTTGATCGAGCGCCTCGCACCGGGTCTGCGCCTTCCGATTGCAAAACTTTGATGTAGGCCCTTGACGTCCTTATTCTCATGTCTAGAATAAGGCCTGCCGAGCTTACTCGGTTTTTTCCGGCTCACATTATTCTCATTGTGAGAATAACGCCACCGGCAAAGGACGAACGATGAACGCTGTCGCGTTTCCGATTCACATCTTCAACGAGAAAGCCGCCGGCTTTACGCCGGAGGTTGCCGCACGCATGGCGCCGCTCTATGAACGGGTGAAGCATGTCGTGGCCGATTTCAAATGGCCGGAATTTGCGCCCGATATCGACGCGATTCTCAAGTTGAAGGAAGAGAAGAACGCGGTGATTCTGGCGCATAACTACCAGACGCCCGAAATCTTCCACACAGTGGCCGATTTTGTCGGCGACAGCTTGGCTCTGGCGCGTGAAGCGGCAAAAGCGGATGCGGACGTGATTGTCATGGCCGGTGTGCACTTCATGGCGGAAACCGCCAAGCTCATCAATCCCGAGAAGACCGTACTTATCCCCAATATGGAAGCGGGTTGCTCCTTGGCCGATTCCATCACAGGCGCCGATGTGCGTCTGATGCGCGAGAGATACCCCGGGGTGCCGGTCGTTACCTATGTGAACACCTCCGCGGAAGTCAAAGCGGAAAGCGATATTTGCTGCACTTCCGGTAACGCGGTGAAAGTCGTGGAAAGTCTCGGTGTGCCACGAGTCATGATGCTGCCGGACGAATTTCTGGCGAAGAATGTCGCCGCGCAAACCAAGGTGGAAATCATTTCGTGGGCGGGCCACTGCGAGGTGCATGAGCGCTTCACCCCGAAGGACATCAAAGCATTCCGGGTCATGTATCCCGGTGTCGTCGTGCTTGCACATCCGGAATGTCCCCCCGAAGTGGTAGCGGAAGCGGATTACACCGGTTCGACCGCCGGTATGATCAATTATGTAGGTGAGAAAAAGCCGCCGCGCGTGGTTCTGATCACCGAATGCTCAATGAGCGACAACGTTGCGGTCCAATATCCGGATATCCAATTCGTGCGGCCTTGTCAGATGTGTCCGCACATGAAGCGCATCACCTTATCAGGCATCCGTCGCGCGCTGGAAAACATGCAGCACGAAGTGAACATCGATCCAGCGTTGGCGCCGAGGGCGCGTAGGGCGATCGAACGCATGCTTGCTGTGAAATAACGACCCAGGTTGAGGAGCGCATCAATGAACGCTTTCTCTGAGCAAAAAGTTATTGTCGTCGGTGCCGGCATAGCGGGTCTTGCGACGGCGCTGCGACTATCGCCTTTGCCGGTTAGCTTGTTGGTGAAAGCGCCATTGGGCACTGAGGCGTCCACGCCTTGGGCGCAAGGGGGAATCGCTGCGGCGGTTGGAGCGGATGACGCGCCGTCTTTACACGCGGCGGATACGCTGAAGGCGGCCGCGCAGCATGGTGATGAAAGCATCACTAGCCGGGTGACTACTGCTGCCGCCGCTTGTATCGAAGCGCTTATTCGTGACGGCGTGCAATTTGATCGAAATGCGGAGGGCGCGCTGGCGCTGGGTCTCGAAGCGGCACACTCGCGTCGCCGTATCGTGCATGCCGGCGGGGATGCTACCGGTCGCGAAGTCGTCAATGCGCTCATCGCAAAAGTTCGTTCAACAGCGAGTATTGAGGTGCTGGACGATGTGCTCGTCACCGAACTGGTTCTCCAAGACGGTGTGGTGAGAGGCGTGAAGGGCGTGCGCAACGGGCTGCCCCTTTACATGGCTGCTCGTGCAGTGGTGCTGGCTACCGGCGGCGCGGGTGGCTTATACCAAAGCACCACAAATCCACTCGGCTCAATCGGTAGCGGCTTCGTCTTGGCCGCCCGCGCGGGCGCGGTTTTACGCGATGTGGAATTCGTGCAATTTCACCCGACGGCGATGGCCGTGGGTCGCGATCCCATGCCGCTCGCGACCGAGGCCTTGCGCGGCGAAGGCGCTATTCTGGTGAATAGCAGCGGCGATCGTTTCATGTCCGAAGTGCCCGGACAGGAATTGGCGGCGCGCGATGTGGTCGCCCGTGTGATCTGGCGTGAAATCGAAGCGGGCAGTGATGTCTATCTGGACACTCGGCAAAAAATCGGCGCGAGTTTTCCACAGCGCTTTCCCGCGGTCTACGCGTTGTGCCAGGCGGCGGGCATTGATCCGATCAAACAACCAATTCCGGTACGCCCTGCGGCGCACTATCACATGGGCGGCGTCGCGGTGAATCAATATGGTCGCAGCAGCGTGCCTGGTCTGTGGGCTTGCGGTGAAGTGGCGGCTACTGGTTTTCATGGGGCAAACCGTCTTGCAAGCAATTCTTTGCTTGAAGCGATCGCCTATGCGAATTGGATTGCGGACGATATTGCTGCCGCGGAGACGCCGCGCGTGGCGCGCCTGCAGTCGGTCGATATCGATTTCATTCCTCGAGCCGCAAAACCATCGCAAGTCGCCTATTTGCGCGACCTCATGACGCGCCATGTCGGTGTCACGCGTGAGGAGGACGGCTTATTGAAAGCGATTCACGAGTTGAGCGATATCGCTTTCGACCGATCGGCCGTGGCGGACCGCGCCTTGGCGGGGCTGTTTATCGCACTGGCCGCCCATCTGCGAACCGAAAGCCGCGGCGCGCATTTCCGTAGTGACCATCCGGAAACCCGAATTGAGTGGGCTCATCGCATCGAGCTCACGCTCGACGATTTGCAAACGGAAGTTCAGCGCCTACAACCCGGACGCGTCGCCGCGCGCGCATGATTATCGACGCCTTGCCCGACCTCTTGGTCGAGCCTCTCGTTCGCGCCGCTTTGGCCGAGGATCTGGGACGGGCTGGGGATATCACTTCCGCCGCGATCTTTCCTCCAGGAACGCAGATGCGTGCGGTAATGGCGACGCGGAAGCCGGGCATTCTCGCCGGCATACAAACCGCAAGGCTTGCTTTTCGACTGATCGATCCTCTCCTCGATATCCAAATGCTGAAGCAAGACGGTGAAAAACTTGCGCCGGGCGACCGAGTGTTGCAGGTGAGCGGTGATGCGCGTGCGATCCTTGCTGCGGAGCGTGTGGCGTTGAATTTTGTCTGTAGGCTCTCCGGCATTGCGACGGCCACCGCAGCGCTCGTGGAAGCGGCGCGGCCTCACAAGGCGCGCATCGCTTGCACGCGTAAAACAACCCCCGGATTACGCGCCTTGGAAAAATACGGCGTGCGCGTAGGCGGTGGCGTGAATCATCGTTATGGGCTCGACGATGCCGTGCTCATCAAGGATAACCACATCGCCGTTGCGGGCGGGGTTCGAGTCGCAATCGAACGGGCTCGTGCGGCGATAGGGCATTTGGTCAAAATCGAAGTGGAGATCGACACACTCGCGCAGCTTGATGAGGCGCTGGCAGCCGGAGTCGATGCGGTCTTGCTCGACAATATGCAACCGGAGCAGTTGCGTGAAGCGGTTCGTAAAGTCGCGGGGCGTGCCACAGTCGAAGCATCCGGCGGCGTGACGCTCGCTTCCGTGCCCGCGATCGCCGCAACGGGGGTCGATATTATTTCAGCCGGCTGGTTGACCCATAGCGCGCCCATTCTCGATCTAGGCCTCGACGTCCTGTAGGCTTCGGGTATGAGAGATATTGAAGCCAATCTGCGCGAATTCGAGCGTCGCGACCTTTTGCGCGTTCGGCGCACAGTGGAGTCGTCTTCCGGCGCTCGAATGACGGTCGATGGAGGCGAACGCCTTGCCTTTTGCAATAACGATTATTTGGGTTTGTCGAAACACCCCGCCTTAATCGATGCGTTGAAAAGCGGCGCGGATCGATATGGCGCAGGTGCAGGCGCTTCAGCGCTGATCAGCGGGCACACCGCTGTGCACGAACAACTCGAGGAGCGTCTCGCCGCTTTTGTGCGTATGCCGCGCGCGCTGCATTTTTCGACAGGATATATGGCAAATCTCGCCGTACTACCGGCGCTCGCGAGCGCCGGCGACACGATTTTTGCCGACAGTTTGAATCATGCTTCGCTTATTGACGCAGGCCGTCTTGCACGTGCGGAAGTGGTGGAATATCCGCATTGCGATGTGAGCTTCCTCGAAGAGCGACTTGCGGAATGTAAAAGCGAAGGGAAAATCGTCGTTACCGATGCCGTGTTCAGCATGGACGGCGATATCGCTCCCTTACCGACCCTCTTGGCTTTATGCGAGCGATTCAATGCGACACTCATCGTTGATGACGCGCACGGTTTCGGCATCCTCGGCT
Source organism: Burkholderiales bacterium (assembly GCA_035273665.1). Lineage (GTDB taxonomy): Bacteria > Pseudomonadota > Gammaproteobacteria > Burkholderiales > SG8-39 > DATEEW01. The sequence continues at coordinate 4,991 of DATEOW010000163.1, forward strand.
CCGAAGGCCGCGGTGCACTCGCGCATTGCAATCTTTCTTCGCCACGTCTCGTCTATATCGGCACATTGGGAAAAGCGGCAGGTGTTGCCGGTGCTTTCGTCGCCGCCGAGGAAGCGGTGATTGAATGGCTGATCCAGCGCGGCCGGACTTACGTTTATACGACCGCGCCACCGCCGGCCTTGAGCGCCGCTTTGCTCGCTAGCATTGACCTGATCGGCAGCAGCGAGGGTGAAGCGCGACGCGCTTGCCTGCGCTCACATATCGCGAGGTTGCGATCCGGTTTGAGTGGTTTGCGGTGGTCTTTGCTTGAATCGGATACTGCCATACAACCTTTGCTCATCGGCTCCAACAAAATGACGCTCGATCTCATGCATCGTCTCTACGATTGCGGCATATGGGTGCCGGCGATCCGTCCTCCAACGGTGCCGCAAGGTAGTTCGCGTTTGCGCATCTCGTTGAGCGCGGCGCATAGCGAGGCGGACATCGATCAATTGACCGATGCTCTGCATGATTGCGCATCGCAACTCGCTGCATGATTGCAGTACATACGGTGGGTGAAGGCCCGGATTTATTTATGCTGCCCGGTTGGGGGATGCATCGCGGAATGTGGGGCGACCTACCGGTCCGCCTCGCGGAAGTGTCGCGCACACATGCCTGTGAACTGCCGGGTTATGGCGATAATCAAGGGGTCGTGCCGATACTCGACGACCTAGTCGATGAGCTCTCAAAGCGCGCGCCCCCAAAATTGGATGTTCTCGGATGGTCTTTGGGCGGTATGCTCGCAATGCTCTGGGCTTTGCGGTATCCCGCCCAGGTGAGACGTTTGGTTTTGATCGGCAGTACCCCGAGCTTTATCGTCCGGGAAAATTGGCGTATGGGGACGCCCGCCGAAGTGCTCGGCAATTTTTCCATTGCATTGCGCGTGGATCCTGACAGTCTGATGGAGAACTTCATGCGCGGGATGAGTGAAGGCGAAGAAGCGCCTGAAGAAATGAACGCCAAACTGAGAGCACTTTTCGCGAACTACCCGCGCGCATCAAAGGATGCGTTGAGCGCGGGCCTCGAATGGCTGCGCGACATTGACTTGCGCGAAGCGCTTCGACATATGGAGCAAAAAGTGTTGTTGGTCCATGGCGAAAAAGATGTCATCACCTCTGTCGCCGCATCTCGCCGTATGGCCAAGCTGTTTCCAAACGTCCGACTGAAAATCGTTGATGCTTGCGGCCATGCCCCTCACCTATCGCACACGCCGCAGGTGTGCGCAGTGATCCGTCAATTTCTGCATGAATGACGTCTATCTTCTGGAGCGCGGGAGCTTACGCCAGTCTTTCGATCAGGCGGCAGCGACTTACGATAGCGCAGCGAGCTTGCAGCGCAAAGCGGCTAAACACCTGCTCTCCAAGCTGGATCGCAGTCTATCGCCGCAAGTAGCGCTCGACCTTGGCTGCGGCACGGGACATGCCGGCACATTGTTTGTCCAGCGTTTTCCATTGACCAGATTTCTATATACGGATCTCGCTTTCTCAATGGCGAGGCAAGCTGCGGAAGGAGGGCTGGCAATATGCGCGGACGCGAACGCGTTGCCCTTCGCAGATGCATGTGTCGATTTGCTGTGGTCCAATCTCATGATGCAATGGTGCAACGATTTGCCGCATACATTCGCGCAAATGCATGCGGTATGTCGGCCGGGCGCTACGCTGGCCTTCAGTACCTTCGGGCCGGCCACATTGCAGGAATTGCGCAACAGCTTCGACGACGGGTACACGCATGTGAATCGCTTCGTCGCGGCGCATGAAATCGAGGCGCAATTGGAAACGGCCGGTTTTGCCGGCGTTCAATTAGAAAGTCAGCGCCGTGTCGTCCACTATGCTGAAGTGCTCGTGCTGATGCGCGAATTGAAATTCCTCGGCGCGAATAATGCGACATCGGGCCGTGCGCGTGGATTGACCGGTCGGCATCGCTGGCGGCAAATGATCGCCCGTTATGAGCGTCTGCGGAGCGGTGCGGGTTTGCCGGCGACTTATGAATTGATCTTTGTGATCGCTCGCAAGCGGAACTAGAACATGACGCTCGCCAATGAAATCCGGGTTCAACGCAGTCTTGCCGCCGTATGGCATCCCTGCACGCAGATGAAGCAGCATGAGCAATTGCCGCTCGTGCCAATCGCTCGCGGGCAAGGCGCATGGCTTTTCGATTTTGACGACCGCCGGTTTTTGGATGCCATTGGATCATGGTGGGTAAACCTTTTCGGTCATGCCAATCCGCGCATCAATGAGGCGCTGATCGCGCAGTTGGGAAAGCTTGAACACGTCATGCTGGCAGGTTTTACGCATGAACCGGTTATTGACCTTTCGGAGCGTCTGGGTGGGATGACAGGCCGCCGTCTGGGACATTGTTTTTACGCATCGGATGGGGCGTCGGCAATCGAGATCGCGCTGAAAATGAGTTTTCATTTCTGGCGTAACGAAGGAAAGGCGGATAAGCAGGACTTCGTCTGCCTCAAGGGTAGCTACCACGGAGAAACGCTGGGGGCACTCTCTGTTACGGACGTTGCCTTGTTTCGCGACGCTTACGCGCCCCTTTTGCGCCAATGCAATGTCGTCGAGAGTCCCGATTGGCGCAACGCGGCGCCGGGGGAGTCGCCTCAAGCTTACGCGGTACGTTGTGCTCAGACGCTTGAGCGATACATGGAACAACATCATCAGCGTACCGCGGCCTTGATCGTCGAGCCTTTGGTTCAATGCGCTACCGGTATGGCGATGTACGATGCTGAGTATCTACGCCAAGCGCGCGCGATCTGCGACCGTTACGAAGTACATCTCATTGCGGATGAAATTGCTGTCGGGTGTGGCCGAACCGGCAGCTTTTTTGCCTGCGAGCAGGCGGATATCTGGCCCGACTTTTTATGTATGTCCAAAGGATTGAGCGGCGGCTATCTGCCGCTCTCCGTCGTGTTGAGTACCGATGCTATCTACGAATGTTTTTACGATGACAACGTAGCGCGCGGCTTCCTGCATTCCCATTCTTACACCGGCAATCCGCTTGCATGTGCCGCGGCGGTCGCAACCCTCGACATTTTCGAGGACGATAAAGTGCTCGACAGCAATGCGGCGATGGGCGCGCACATGCATCTGCGTTTTCAAGCGATTGCGCAGCACCCTCGGGTGCGGAATTTTCGTCGGACCGGGATGATCTTCGCCTTTGAGGTCCACAGCAGCGAAGTGCAATTTGCACGGGAATTTTACGCTGCGGCGCTCAAGCAGGAGTTGCTCCTTCGGCCCATCGGCAACACGGTGTACTTCATGCCTCCGTACATCATCAATGAGGAAGAAGTGGCTTTCTTGGCGGAACGCACCCTCGGCTTGTTAGATCAGGTTGCCGGATGAGACAGGGCGTTTTTGTCGCGGGTACGGACACCGGTGTGGGTAAAACACTGATTGCCAGTGCATTGCTTCATGCTTACGTGAAAGCAGGCTTGAAAGCGGTGGGCATGAAACCGGTGTCGGCGGGTTGTGATGAGCGTGGCCACAACGAAGATGTGGAAGCCCTGCGTGCCGCCGGCAATGTTGAAGTGTCAGCCGACCAAAGCTGCGTTTATCTACTCGACGAAGCCATCGCACCCCATATCGCCGCGAAGCATGAAGGCAAAAGGATTGACCTGCGGAGTATCGAGCGTGCCTATGCCACGCTGCGCGCGCACGCAGATTGTGTGGTTGTCGAAGGGGTAGGTGGTTTTCGTGTGCCGTTGAATGAAATCGAAGATGCGGCAGATATGGCGCAGCGGCTCGCCTTACCGGTTGTACTGGTCGTCGGCATGCGACTGGGATGCCTCAATCATGCGTTGTTGACGCAAGAGGCGATCGAGGCTCGTGGTCTGCGCTTGGCCGGCTGGGTCGCCAATCGTATGGATCCCCATATGCTGTGCTTCGAAGAAAACCTCGAAGCATTGAAGGACCGGCTCGCCGCACCGTTGTTAGCGGAAGTACCTTATCGACAATCGCCGAACCTTCAGGAAGTAGCAGGCTTGTTCGATCTCAAATCGCTCGCCCACACCTAAACGAACGGGACGTTGTAAAAAATTGCGTCCCTTAGTAGCCGTACCCACCATAGCCGCTCTGTTTTGAAGGCGCGCTGCGGTTGTCCCCATTATTGCCGCCTTGTTTTGCGTCATAAGTGGTCGAGCACGCGGTGAGAACAAACGCTGAAGCGAGAAGCAGGACGAATTTTTTCATGACGGTCTCCTTGTGATGTCAGGGCGTCGTAACGCCCACACTTCCTTTACGCTGCCGGAGACGAATTGGATGCGGCTAGGATTTTCGACGCACTAAATTGCGTACAAGGAAACGGCTGGGATGTAAGGCCTCGACCACAGACTTGCCGACCGGCGCGGGTTCGCCATCGAGATAAGCGGCGAGCAGTTCCCCCGCAAGAGGCGCTGTGATCAAGCCGCGAGATCCATGCGCGGCGCTGACATACAAGCCGTCCAAATATGGTGGCGGCGTGCTGATCGCCGCGCGTGCATCCTGCGATAACGGCGCGTAAATCGCGTTGAATATCGCAGCGTCGACGAGCGGGCCCACGAGAGGAAGATAGTCCGGCGTACTGCTGCGTAGGCCTGCACGGCCTTGCAAGGTCGTCGAGGAATTTACATTCAGTGCTGGAGCAAGCTGCTTCAGCATGGCGAGATTCTCTGCATTTTCCTCTGCACGAACTTCTAGGGAACGATCATGGAATTTATGGGTGGCGCCGAGCGTATGTAAACCTCGACGCGCCGGCGCCAGATAACCTTTGCCGCAAAGCACCGCACGCAGCTTGGTCGTTTCGGCAGTTTCAGGAATCGACGTGATCTGTCCCCGAATAGCGGTCGTGGGCAGATAGCGACTTTGTTCGAACGCGGAAGATTCCATCGCAGCGGCAAGAATGAGAACCGGCGCGCTTGCAATGCAGCGGTCGCCGGCCATGACTTGCCAATCGCAGCCGCTTTTTCCAAGCCGGAGCGCTGTTTCGCTCAAGCGAACATGAACGTTTGGGTGGGCAGCGAGCGCTTCACAAAAAGCCGGCGGGTGAACCCAGCCACCTTGGGGAAACCAGAGACCCGGGTGCAGGACGCTCACGCCGCAAAGCGAACTGCCCGCATCGACATCGACCGGCTGGAATAGCGCCGCAGGAAAAGCTTGTGCGAGCAGTTGTCTTTGGCGTTCCGCTTCCTCGCTGTCAAAAGCCAATTGCAAAACGCCGCAGGGCGAATAATCGTCAGGTGAAAGCATGAGCCGCTTCAATAGACGGTTGCTGTAGGTATAACCCGCTATGACGAGCGAACGCAGGACGGTCGGATGACCCGATAAGCGCGCATAGAGAATGCCTTGCGCGTTGCCCGAAGTCTCAGCCGCTATCCGCGCTTGTCTTTCGATCAGTTCTACCTGCCAGCCGCGTGCGGCGAGGCTCGCCGCCGAGCTTGTTCCCGCCAATCCACCGCCGATGACAATTGCGCGTTTTTCCGTCCTGAGCAGTGGAGGGCGCGCAAACCATGGCTCGGTGTACTGAGGTTGTGGCGTTTGTTTTAGGACGCCGCGTAACATTTCGCGTTTACTGCCATGTCCCTCGACGCGCTCGACTTCGAATCCTGCGTTTTGCAAGCTCCGTCGTACGCTGCCCGCCGCGCTATAGGTTGCGAAGCTGCCGCCTTCCTTCGTGTGGCGCGCGACTTGTTGCAACACTTCCACCGACCACATTTCCGGATTTCGGGAAGGCGCAAAGCCGTCGAGAAACCAAGCATCGACTTCCAAATCCAATTGCGATAAAGCGGTTCCAACGTCCTCTATCGCGAGCGTCAATGTTGTGCGGCTTGATGGGAAGTTGAAACGATGCCAGCCGGCCGGTAGGGCGGTATGGTATTCGACCAAGAATACTTCGCGCAGCGATGTAAGTTCCGGCCAAAGGGCGAGCGCCGCGTTCACATCCTTTGGATCTAGCGGATGCTTTTCGACACTAAAAAAATGCAACCATGCATCCTTGGGCGCACTCGCCTGCCATAACTGCCAAGCGCAAAGGAAATTGAGTCCCGTTCCGAAGCCGGTTTCACCGATGATGAAGTTGGCGCGCGGTGCTAGATCGCGCCAGCGTTCCGCGAGACGGCTCTGAGCAAGGAAAACATGGCGGGTCTCCTCCAAGCCGGAAGTGCGCGAAAAGAACACATCGCGGTAGAGCGTGGAGAAAGGTTGGCCGTCCTGCCATGCCAGTAGAGGGGTGTTGGACATGCGCAGAATTTACCGCACGGGTACTGTCAAGAGTGTGCGGCGCAAGGCGATACAGCTATGATGCCCCTCGACCATGGCCGCGATTGGCCATCCTTTTAGAGACATATGGCAACGAAATCAAATAGGTACAGTGCAGAGGACATCGAGATCCTGGAGGATCTCTCGCCCATTTTGTTGCGGCCGGGGATGTACACCGACCCCATCAATCCGAATCATGCGCTGGTCGAAGTTATCGACAACGCCTCTGATGAAGGCCTCGCGGGCTTCGCGAAAAACGTAACAGTCATCTTGTATGAAGATGGATCGGCAGGCGTCGAAGATGATGGGCGCGGCATTCCCGTGGATATCCATCCCAAGAAAAAGCAACCCGCCGTGCAAGTGATCTTTACTACCCTGCATTCTGGTGGGAAGTTCCGCAAGACGGACCAGGACGCGGCGTATCGCATTGCGGGTGGGCTCCATGGCGTCGGCGTTTGTGTCACCAACGCGCTTGCCAAACGCCTGGAGGTCGAGGTCAAGCGCGACGGCGCCAAGCACCGGTTGGTTTTTGCAGACAACGGAAAACTCAAAGAGCCGCTGAAAAAAATCGGTTCTGCTTCCCCGAAGGAATCAGGCACCAAACTCCGTTTCTGGCCGGATCCCAAATACTTCGATTCGCCGAACATCATTGTTGCGGATATCGCCGCCTTATTGCGCGCCAAAGCGATGCTCTTGCCCGGTGTGCGCTTTACGCTCGGCGTCGAGAAAAAAGGCAAGATCGAAACGCAGACATGGCATTTCCCCGAGGGCATGAAGGGCTACTTTGCCAATGCCGTAGCCGGGCTCGAGCCTGTGGCCGAATCTTTTCTTGGTGAGCGTTATATCGCCGCTCAAACAGAAACGGATACCTTCGCCGAAGGCGAGGGCGCTTTGTGGGCGATCGCATGGACGCCCGAGGGCGAGCAGGTGACCGAATCATATGTGAATATGATTCCCACTCGACAGGGCGGAACACATGTCGCGGGCTTGCGCGAAGGTGTTTACAGCGCGATCCGTAATTTCATCGAGCATCATGCGATGGGGCAGCGCGGCATTAAGGTCGTGCCCGAGGATGTTTGGTCGCGCGCTTCCTATGTGCTCGCGGTCAAGATGCTCGATCCGCAGTTCAAAGGGCAGGTCAAGAACGAGTTGATCTCGCGCGACGGCGTAAAGCTCGTCGCACAGATGGTCCGCGACCCTTTCGAACTCTGGCTCTCCACGCACGTGGACGAGGGCCGCAAAATTGCCGACTTGGTAATTCGTCAAGCGATGGCGCGAACTCGCGCCGCGCAGAAGGTCGAGCGGCGCAAAACTTCGGGTGTCGCCGTGTTGCCCGGCAAATTGACCGATTGCGCCTCTGAGGATCCGGATCGCAATGAGTTGTTCATTGTTGAAGGCGATTCGGCAGGTGGCTCGGCCAAACAGGCGCGCGACAAGGAATTCCAAGCCGTACTGCCTTTGAAAGGCAAACCGAAAAACACTTGGCAAGACAGCGGCGACACTTTGTATGCGAACAAGGAAATTGAGGCAATTGCTCTGGCCATCGGTGTCGACCATCACAAACCCGAGGACAAACCGGATCTCTCCGGTTTGCGCTACAAAAAGATCATCATCATGGCAGACGCGGACGTCGACGGTGCGCACATACAGGTGCTGCTGCTGACGCTCTTCTTCCGTCATTTCTTCAAATTGATCGAACAAGGCCACGTCTACATCGCTCAGCCTCCGCTTTTCCGTATCGATGTCCCGGCCGGCGGCAAGAACAAGCCCGCGCGCAAGCTCTATGCACTCGACAAGCAGGAACTGGAAGCCATCGAAGAGAAATTGGTCGATGAAGGTGTGCGGGAGAACAGCTGGACGGTCAGCCGCTTTAAGGGCCTGGGCGAAATGAGTGCAGAACAATTATGGGAAACCACACTCAACCCCGACACGCGCCGCATGCTGCCTGTTGAAATCGAAGATGGCGCGCTGGAAACGGACCGCGATGTATTTAACATGATGATGGCGCGGGAAAATGCTTCCGCGCGCCGCGAATGGATGGAAACCTACGGCAACCTGGTCGATGCCGATATCTCCTGAGAAGAATAAGAAATGAGCGATCAAGAAGATCTTTTCGGCAAAGTCGAAGAGAAACGAAAATCCGCCAAGAGTGTCGTGAGCGCCTCCGATGGCGGCGGAAGCAAAACGCCCTCGCATTTCGCCCCGATGTCCGGCGAGCTGGGAGATCGCTTGCCGTTGGGGAAATATGCGGCGCTCCAATATCTGCAATACGCCGTGAGCACGGTCAAGGATCGAGCGCTGCCGCGCGTAGGCGACGGCCAGAAACCGGTCCAAGGCCGCATCCTCTATTCGATGTGGGATAGCGGTATTCGAGCGGGAACGAAGCGAACCAAATCGGCAGCAGTGGTCGGCCGTGTATTGGGCGCCTTCCACCCGCACGGGGACCAATCGGTATACGACGCGCT
>DATEOW010000164.1:0-30602 GCA_035273665.1 Burkholderiales bacterium
TACCAACATCGGCGAGCGAGTGAGGGTTTCCACAAATTCCGCGGGCGACAATGACAAGCGCTCCAACAACGCCGGCATGTGCGCGTCGGGTTCCGGACTGCCCAGCATGCCTTCTAGCATTTGGTTGCAGCGAATATGGCGTAGCTCCGCATCGACCAGCAGAATCCCGACGGGCGAGAACTCCACTATCTTGTCCATGAGATCTTGCTGCAATAAGCCCTCGTAGGGCGAAGTGTAGGAACGGCTGCGCAGTAACACGCGGGTCAGTCCATAGCCAAGCCCCATCAACCCCGCCGCAAAAAGCAACTGGCCAAACCACCAAAGCGGGCTCCAAAAATTGCCCAGTAAAAAAGCCAGTCCGGCTTGTGCGAACAGGACCTGGGCCAAACAATTGAAGCGCATCCATGCGCTTGGTTCGACGCGCCGCGCGATGACAATCGCCGCAAGTGGCAGCAAGACGTTGAGGACGCCTAGTGTGTTTCCATGCCAAAGCGCGAAACTATCGCGGTGAGTCACCCCATATAAGCCCGCCGCAACCAACAGCAGCCCAAGCGCATGAATACCGATGTCCGGCGGACGAGAACGATGCGGCGGCGCGACCGCACCGCGCTGCGCCCATACCGCTTGCAGCAGATAGGCGAGCGCAATGAACCTCGCTGTCTGCTCGAACACAAGAAATTGAACTGCGTTTCCTTGTGCCAGGAGTGCCATGAACAAGATAGGAATGTGCAGAATGGCAAAGCCGAAATAGGCCAGCGCGACGTAGCCCAAAGGACGGTCCGCCTCGCGGCGATAACAGGCCTGCGCGACACCGCCCAGAAAGAGCGAGATGGCAATACCGGCACCAATGCCGACTGCATAGGCATCCCTGAAAATTGCTCCCTTTTGCGGGATGGCGAGATAGAGAAACGCGATGATCAGGAGCGGCAAAAAGGTGGGCGTGTAGCCAACCGCCCGCTGATAGCCACGCGTCAGGGCCGCAAACAATTCGCTCAAACTCTATCCTTCATGCATAAGGGGGTTGGGAAATAGCCGACTATGCCGGCATCAAAGCAAGTGGTGGTTCGTTCATCAACGCAATCTGCTCACGAAGCTCGAGAATGCGGTCCTGCCAATAGCGCTGCGTGTTGAACCACGGGAAAGCGGCCGGAAAGGCGGGGTCCTCCCACCGCCGCGCGATCCATGCGGAGTAATGAATCAGGCGCAATGTCCGCAAGGCCTCGATCAAATGAAGCTCACGTTTATCGAATTCGCAGAAATCTTCATAGCCGGAAATGACTTCTCGAAGCTGATTTGTCATGCCTTCGCGGTCGCCGGAAAGCAGCATCCAGATATCTTGGATGGCCGGTCCGCTCCGCGCATCGTCGAAATCGACGAAATGCGGTCCTTCATCCGTCCAAAGCACGTTGCCCGCATGACAATCGCCGTGCAGGCGCAGCGAGCCGACCTTTCCCGCGCGTTCGTAACAATGGGCGACGCCTTCCAATGCCTGGGCCACAACGCTTTCGTACGCAGGCAGGAGGTCCGCCGGGACAAACCCGTGCGCCAATAGCCAATCGCGCGACTCCGCGCCGAAGCTTTGTATGTCGAGTGCAGGCCGCGCACGAAATGATTTTTGTCCACCGACGCTGTGAATGCGCGCAATGAAGCGCCCCATCCATTCCAATACTTCGGGTCGATCGAACTCGGGTGCACGACCGCCGCGCTTTGCGTACACCGCGAAACGATAGCCGCCATGCTCATGGAGCGACTTCCCGCCATACACGCTCGCAGCGACCACCGGAATTTCGTTTCGCGCCAGCTCGGCGACATAGTCGTGCTCTTCCAAAATCTGTTCGGCGGTCCACCGTTGAGGCCGGTAAAACTTGGCGACGACCGGAGGACCCTCCTCCATCCAGATTTGATAAACCCGATTTTCATAACTATTGAGCGCGAGAAGGCGGCCGTCGCAGCGCAGGTCCAAGCTCTCCAGGGCATCGAGTACGCAATCCGGCGTTAAAGCAGCATAGGGCTGTGCGCTGTTGTCTTCCATCCGAGCATTGTACGGTGTCGACATGGATCGCCCACATCAATGCAGCCAACCAACATCGCTAAGACTCTGATTGTTCGGCTCCGGTATAGTAAGCGGCTTGAAAACGGAACCAAGCAGGCCAAAAGCGGCCCAAGCGATGCCCACACGAGTCAGACCATGCGTGATTCGACTAAAAAATCCGCAAAGCGGATGCGGAATGACAGCGATAGCATTCGCCCACCGCATAAGGCATCACCCGCGAGGCCGACACTGCATACATCTCGCCCAGAGCCGACCGGCGAAGGTTATCGCATCAACCCGGCGTCGTTAAACCTCGCGAAAAATGAGGGCCTCTGAGCCAAATCTGGAAAAACCAATGAAGTTTCTGTTCGACCTCTTTCCCGTCATCCTCTTCTTCGCCGTGTATTCCTATAGCAAAGACATCTATCTCGCGACGATGGTGATCATTCCGGCCACCATCGCGCAGGTGATCTACGCTCGCCTTAAATTCGGCAAGGTCGACGGCATGTTGTGGGCTTCCCTTGTGCTCATTCTTGTCATGGGCGGCCTCACCTTGTGGCTGCACGATGCACGCTTTATCAAGTTAAAGCCGACCCTCTTGTACTGGTTGTTTGCGCTCATATTCTTGTTGGCGCCTTTCATCGCCAAGCGCAATTTGATCCAATCGATGCTGAGCAAGGAAATCAAGCTCCCGGCGCAAGTATGGGCGCGCCTAAACCTGGCATGGGTTGGCTTCTTCGCGCTCATGGGCGCCCTCAATCTTTATGTGGCGCAAAACTATAGCGAGAGCACTTGGGTGAACTTCAAGCTCTGGGGCATGACCGCGTGCATGCTTGTTTTCATTCTCGCGCAAGGCCTTTTTATTGCACGCCATGTGCAGGACGATCGACAGACATGAGCGTTGAAGCGGCCATCCGCGAAAAGTTAAGCGTTCTGCAACCCCAATCGCTCGAACTGAGCGATGAAAGCGCCTTGCACGCCGGCCATGTCGGCGCGCAGGGCGGCGGCGGACACTATCGCCTCCGGATAGTGTCACCTTTATTCGACGGTCAAAGCGGCGTGGCGCGCCATCGTATGGTCTACGCCGCGCTCGGGCCGCTCATGCACCGCGAAATCCATGCATTGGCTTTGCAAGCAAAAGCCCCCGGCGAGCAGTAGAATCACGCCCGCCATTGAAGCATTTTCTCCCTGAAAGGACCTCATCGATGAATCCCTCCCTCCCACGGCTCCTCCTCGCAACCGCGCTGGGGTTGGCTGTGCCCGGCCTCGTAATGGCCCAAGCGCCGACGAATCCGGCGCCAGCACCTGCCGCAAAAAGCAGTGCGCTGCCGAGCAAAGTCAACGGCGTGACCATTCCCAAGGCGCGCGTCGACGTCTTCGTCAAAGCGCAGGTTGCCCAAGGCACACCCGACACCCCGGAATTGCGGCGCGCCGTCACGCAAGAATTGATCATGCGTGAACTGATGGCGCAGGAAGCCACGAAAAAGGGCCTGACCAAGAATCCCGAAGTCCAGGCGCAGATCGACTTAACGCGCCAAACGGTCTTGGCTGCCGCTTATCGTCAGGACTTCGCGAAAACCCATAAGCCCAGCGAAGCGGACATCAAAGCCGAATACGAAAAAGCGCGCGTTGAAGCCGGCGACAAGGAATACAAGGCACGTCACATCCTCGTAGAGAGTGAATCACAAGCCCAGGAGATCATTGCCAAACTGAAGCGCGGTGAGCGCTTCGAAGATCTCGCTTCAGTGTCGAAAGACGAAGGGTCCAAACAACGCGGCGGCGATCTGGATTGGAGTGCGCCCGCTCAATATGTGAAACCATTCGCAGAAGCGCTGACGAAACTGGAAAAAGGGAAGTTCACCGAAACGCCGGTGCAAACGCGCATGGGCTATCACGTGATTCTGCTGGAAGACGTCCGCCCGACGCAGTTTCCGCCCTATGAAGAAGTGAAAGGGCGAGTCGCTCAAGCGATGCAGGCGCAGGCTTTCGAAAAGAACATGATCGAGCTGCGTAAAAAAGCGAAGATCGAGTAAGCGGCTGTCCATATGAAACAAATAAAAACCCGGCGCTGCCGGGTTTTTATTTGTTGTTCCTTTGTGGTCACAAAGGAAAGCGGGCAAGACCTCTTCGCGGTGCAAGGTACTTTGTGCACGCCGCCGCAGCACAAGCGTTCTTTATCCCACCCAAACCCGCGCGTTGCGGAATAGACGCATCCACGGACTATCTTCGCCCCACTCGGAGGGATACCAAGACTGCTGCACCGTGCGGAATACCCGCTCTGGATGCGGCATGAGCGCTGTGAAACGGCCGTCCGCGGTTGTTACACCGGTTAACCCCGCGGCGGAGCCATTGGGGTTCAACGGATAAATCTCTGTGGGCGCACCGCGATGGTCGATATAACGCAGCGTGGCGAGCACACGGCCCGCCGCTTTCGCATCGGCGAATTGCGCGCGTCCTTCTCCATGCGAAACCGCGATGGGCATACGGCTACCGGCCATGCCGGCAAAGAAGATCGAGGGATTGGGCTGTACTTCGACCATGGCGAAACGCGCCTCAAACTGCTCCGACTTGTTCTTGATGAACTTCGGCCAATCCTGAGCGCCCGGAATGATTTCCGTCAGGTTGGCCAGCATTTGACACCCGTTGCAGATGCCGAGCGCAAAGCTGTCGCTGCGTTGAAAGAACGCATTGAATTGGTCGCGCGCCCGAGAATTCATCAGGATCGATTTCGCCCAACCTTCACCCGCGCCTAATACATCGCCATAGGAAAATCCGCCGCAAGCGGCTAAGCCTTTGAAACGATCAAGTACCACACGTCCCGAAAGGATGTCGCTCATGTGCACATCGATCGGGTCGAAGCCCGCGCGGTCGAAGGCAGCGGCCATTTCGTTCTGTCCGTTCACACCTTGTTCGCGCAAGATCGCGACGGGGGGGCGGGTGCCTCGTTGAATGAACGGCGCGGCAACATCTTCGTTCACCGGAAAACTCAGCTTCGCCGACATCGGCGGCTCTTCTACATCGAGAATACGGTCAAATTCCTGTTGCGCGCATTGCGGGTTATCGCGCAAGGATTGAAGGCGATAACTAACCTCCGACCAACAACGTTGGAGATCGACGCGTTTCTCCACAAAAACCGGCTTGGCATTACGAATCAGCCGAATTTCATCTTTGGCGTTGGGCGCGCCGACGAGCAGGGCATACAGTCCCGCGTCCGCGAGGCGCTGCAGCACAGGGGCTCGGTCCTCGGTACGCACTTGAATGACGGCGCCGAGTTCTTCTGCAAATAGCGCTGCCAACACCCGCTCGAAATCGCGCCCGTGCATCAACTCGGGATGGCGTTCATTGCCTTCCACATCGTGAGCCAGAGGATCGTAAGACAACACATCCAGATTGAGCGTCACCCCGAGATGCCCGGCGAACGCCATTTCACATAAGCATGCGAAAAGGCCGCCGTCGGAACGGTCGTGGTAGGCAAGCAATAGACCGTCACGGTTGAGACCTTGGATCACAGTAAAGAACTGCTTCAACGATTGAGCGTCGTCTACATCCGGGGCACGATCGCCGATCATGCCGAAGACTTGTGCGAGTTGAGAGCCGCCCAGCCGTGCTTGACCCCGGCCAAGATCGATAAGAATCAATTCGCTTGCACCGCTGTCATTGCGCAACTGTGGCGTCAAGGTGCGCCGCGCGTCATCACAGGGCGCAAACGCGGACACGATGAGAGAAAGCGGCGCGACCATATCGCGGCTTTCTTTGCCATCGTCCCAGGTGGTACGCATCGAGAGAGAATCCTTGCCCACCGGAATGGAAATCCCCAATTGAGGACACAATTCCATCGCAACCGCGTGCACGGTATCGAACAGATTTGCATCTTCACCCGGATAACCGGCAGCGGCCATCCAGTTCGCGGAGAGTTTGACTCGGCCGATGTCTCCAATGGCCGCTGCAGCAATGTTCGTCAACGCCTCGCCTACAGCCATGCGGCCCGAAGCCGCCGCGTCGATCAATGCGAGCGGCGTCCGTTCCCCGACTGCAAAAGCTTCGCCGGCATAACTCTGATAATCGAGCAGCGTCGTGGCGCAATCGGCCACCGGCGTTTGCCAAGGGCCTACCATCTGGTCGCGTGCGCTGAGGCCACCCACCGTTCGGTCGCCGATGCTAATCAGAAAAGTCTTGTTAGCGACAGTAGGCGCGCGCAAAACGCGATAACACGCTTCTTTCAACTCGATGACGTGCGTGTTGACGGGCGAAGGAAAGCGGCGGCTGCGCTGTGCCTTGCGCTGCATGCGCGGCGGTTTGCCCAGAATAGCTTCGAGCGGAACATCCACGGGCGTGTTATTGAAGTGTGCGTCGTGCACGCTCAGGTGCTGCTCCGCGGTCGCTTCCCCCAGAACAGCGAATGGGCAACGCTCGCGTTCGCAGATTTCTTTGAACAGCGGCAAGCTTTCCGGCGCAATGGCCATCACATAACGTTCTTGCGACTCGTTGCACCACAGTTCGCGTGGCGTCATCCCCGGCTCTTCATTCGGTATCGCGCGAAGATCGATTCGCGCCCCGCGCCCGGCACTGTGCGCGAGTTCGGGCAGTGCGTTCGCTAGGCCGCCCGCACCCACATCGTGAATCGACAAAATGGGATTCGCTTCGCCAAGCGCGACACAGCGGTCAATGACTTCTTGTGCGCGCCTTTCCATTTCCGGATTGCCCCGTTGCACGGAATCGAAATCCAGGTCTGCCGTATTGGCGCCTACATTCATGGACGACGCCGCACCGCCCCCCATGCCGATCAACATGCTGGGACCGCCGAGCTGGATCATCAACGCGCCCACCGGTAACGGCGATTTTTGGGAATGCTGCGCGCGTATGTTGCCCACGCCGCCGGCGATCATGATTGGCTTGTGATAACCGCGCAGAATGCCCAGCACTTCCGCTTCGAAGCAGCGGAAGTATCCGCCCAGATTGGGTCGACCGAATTCGTTATTGAATGCCGCAGCGCCAATGGGCCCCTCAAGCATGATCGACAACGCCGACGCAATGCGGTCCGGTTTGCCGTAATCGATTTCCCAGGGTTGCACAAAACCGGGAATACGTAGATTCGATACGGAGAATCCGCTCAGTCCTGCCTTCGGTTTGGCGCCGCGGCCGGTCGCTCCCTCGTCGCGCAATTCACCGCCGGATCCGGTCGCCGCGCCCGGAAAAGGCGATATGGCGGTCGGATGGTTGTGTGTTTCGACCTTGATGACCACATGCGTCTTTTCTTCATGGGCGCGATAGCGTCCATCTGCATCGGCGAAGAAACGCTGCGCAGTCCCGCCTTCCAGAATGGCGGAGTTGTCCGAGTAGGCCAGTACGGTGCCTTGCGGGTTGGCGGCATGCGTGGTGCGAATCATGCCGAAGAGGCTGTGCTCCTGCGCGGCGCCATCGATGGTCCAGGTTGCGTTGAAAATCTTGTGGCGACAATGCTCCGAGTTCGCCTGGGCAAACATCGTCAATTCCACATCGGTGGGATTGCGGCCGAGCTTCCCGTAGGTTTCCAGGAGGTAGTCGATCTCGTCGGGGGCGAGGGCAAGACCCAGGCTGCTGTTGGCGCGTTCCAGTGCGGCGCGCCCGCCTGCTTGGATATCGACCACCTCAAAAGGCTGCGGCTCGAAGTGCCGAAACAAGTCGTCCACTTGCGCTAGCGAATCGATGACGCTTTCCGTCATGCGATCATGCAAACGGGCGGCGACCGCCGCGCGGCTCGCGCGTTTACCAAGATTGAAGTAGTACTCTGTGCCGCGTTCAATGCGCTTCACCGCCTTCAAACCACAGCTCTTGGCAATATCCGTTGCCTTGGAAGACCAAGGGGAAATCGTGCCGAATCGAGGGACGACGAAAACACTATGCGTCGCATCGATGCGCGCAGGGGCGACATCCCCATAGGTAAGCAGCTTCTGCAAGACGGCGTTTTCTTGAGCGTCTAGCGCACGCTCGGTTTCGACGAGATGCCAATAGACGGCGGCACGAACGCTATTTTTGCTGTCTAGGCCTTGGAGTTCGGCGTTGAGCTTGTCCAGGCGAAAGGGAGACAAGGCGAGCGCGCCGCGCAGTTTAAGAATCTGACTCATGCGCGCGGGGGGAAAGGGATGGGCATGGGACGGCATGCATGGAAAACCGGATTATACCGGCGGAAACGCGGCCGCTGACAGCGCGACGGGTCGGGCTAACGCGTGATTTTCAATGCGTCAGGCGTGCCGCCTAGAGCGAGCGTGCCCCGTACGGGTCCGGCCGGCGTGCGCATTTCCGTGGCAATGCGACCATTGACGGCCTGCGGAGTAATTTCCGCATTGCCGTCCGCCTTAAATAAGCCGCCATCCAAAACCATATTTTTCAAGCTGAGCTTGCCTTTGTCCGCGCTCCCCTGCCCGCTAAGGGTCGAAAACGGCGTTTTGCCGCCGACAAACTGCGCTTCCCGCAAAGAACGCACGAGATCGAAGCCGTTGATTTGCCCCTTCTCGATCTGAAAATTTCCGTTCAGCTTGGCTGCTTCCGCAAGTTTGCCCCACTGTGCCGAACGCATTTGAAACTGTCCGCTCCCTCGCAAGCGTCCGTCGAGCGCAGGGCTGAACTTGCTTGCATCGACTTGCGTCGCCTCGAGCTTGCCGTCCATGCTCCAGCCGTTCTGCCATGCGAGCGTTGCGCTTCCCTTCAACACGCCGTCGTAAAGGGCGGCGTCGAAGCTGTCGATACGGATATTCTCCGCGTCGACGAGGCCTCGAACATTGACTTCTTCCAAGGGCCACGGCAGCGGCAAGAGCGTTCGGATTGCCTTCGTCCGCAACTCGAATCGAGCGGACTGTCCCTGCCCCATGATGCGAGCGCTAAGAGAACCGGCGTCATCATGGAGATTGATCTCTCGCCGACCCGCCGCATCGGTACGCATTTCCCCCTGCAAGAGCGGTGAAGCAGGTTCCTCCAAGCGTAAGTTCTGTAATTTGATCTGCGAGGGCAACACGACGCCGTCCGGCATGCGGGTCCACAATAGCGCCGCGATAAACGCCGGTTTCGCCTGTACGTCTTTTATTTCCAGTGCGCGAAACACCGGCGCGTCGGCGAATAAACTGCCGAGCTGGGGCGTCGCGCGCAAATCGCCGATTTTAGCGACCTGCCCCACTTGAACGTCGCTGAGACGTAGATGCGGCAGTGGAAACAAAGCATAGGAAGCGTGCCCGATGGTGATGGGCACCCCTAATTTCGCGGCCGCGCTCCGAGCATAGCGCGTCGCATCCACCGGCACGATCGGCACCATGAGCACGGCGAGCCCTGCAAGAAGCAGAAGCATCAACCCCAAGCGAGGGGCGAGGCGGCTTCGACGGCCCCGGCGAATATCCTGGATGCGCGATGCGACCAAGGCTGTTTCGCGTTGCCGCTCTTTCACTCGTGCAACCGCACGCGCCTCCGCTTCGGCGATTTCGCGGGCGCGCTCTTCCTTGCGCGCCTTGGCGGCGAGCTCCGCCTGCGCCTTGGCTTTAGCGCGCTCTTCCTCGCGCGCTTTGCGGCGGGCCGCCTGCTCCTCGGTCTTTTGTTTGTTCTCGACAATGGGCGGTGGTGGCTCCGGCTCGGACTCGGACCCGGGCACTGCCTCGGCCTCTACCGCGTTGGCGTTGGCGTCGGCTTTCGCCGCAGCATCGCGCTGCGCCTTCGCATCGGCGGCAGCGCGTGACCGTTCCTCTGCCTCACGCTGCGCGTGATCTTGCGCTTCCTTCAAGGCACGTTCGGTGGCAGCGCGCCGATCGAGCTCGTCACGCGCTCGCCGTTGCTTTTCTTCTTCGGTCCGTCGCGCCTGCTCGCGCGCCTCAGCTTCCCGATTTGCGCGCGCCTTTGCCATTTCGGCTTGCTGTCTGACGGCTTCTTCGCGTTGGCGTCGCTGCGCTTCGTCTTGGGCGCGGCGTTTATCTTCGGCTTCGCGCTTGCTGCGCTCGGCAGCGTCGCGCTCCGCCTTGGCGCGCATTTCCAGGCGAGCCTTTTCGGCTTCCGCATGCACGCGCTGTTCGGCCTCGCGTAAAGCAAGATCGGCACGAACACGGAAAGCCGCAAAGGGATCGACCGAGTCCGCCATCCCAACCGGCGCATGATTCGAAGCCGCCGCATTATTTTCCGCCGCACGTTCCTCACGTTCTTCACGGGCCTGTGCGGCCGCAGCGATCTCGCGCGCAATCGCATCAGCTTCCGCGTTTTGTTTCGCGGCGTCCTGCGCAGGATCCGGTGGAGGAAGCAAAGAAGCCACGCTCAACGAGTGCGCTTGTGCACTCAACTGCGATAACGGCGAGAGGCTGGCGGGCGCGATGACGAATTCGCGCACGAGGCCGATCCGCATCAGCGTTGCCAGATGGGTGTTGAGCTTGGGTTCGGCAAGTTGGAGCTTTGCCTGGAGATCGCCTACCGTCGCTTTCCCATCGATCAAGGTCAGCACATTGCGCACGTCCCGACTCACCAGGCTGGTCTTGCCTGCCGCTTCCATCAAGCCTTTGGCGGTTTTAGTGAGGACGATCTTGCGATCCATAATTTTTCGTGGCCGCTTTTATGTAGGAATATGCGGCTCGCCGGTGCGAGCAAGGACGGGGCATCCTAGCACCCGACGCAAGCGGGATACGCGGGAATTTTCCCGTTGCGTCAGTTAGTTCCGCTTTTAACCGTCGCTTGGCGATGACGTCGTCATTGCGGACCGACCGGCGTGTTAAAAAGTGCCGAAAGCTCGCGCAAGCGGAAGGGATTGCGCCACAATGCAGCGTCAATTGACGAGCGCTCAACCGAGGCAAAACAGGATGGAACTCCAGTCGCTCCGGGTCATGGTGGTGGAAGATCAACCGATTCAACGGCAGATCGCTCTGCGCATGCTCGAGAGTATGGGACTCAAACAGGTTCTCGAAGCAGACAACGGCCAGTCCGCACTCACAAGGCTGACTGAACTCAACGAGCCCCTCGATATCATCATCTGCGATCTGCACATGCCGGGGATGGATGGCGTCGAATTCATACGACATCTGGGTAGCCGCCAACTGGTCTCATCGCTCATTCTCGCCTCAGGCATGGAGCCGGCGTTGGTCGGCTCGGTAGAAGCAATGGCGCGCGTGCAAGGTCTCCAAGTCCTCGGGGCCTTGCAGAAACCGTTGAACTACGAGCGTCTACAGGAAATGTTGACGAAGTACATTCCGCATGCTCAGTCGGCGAAAGCGGCTGCTCGCGAAGCGCTGACCTATGAAGCGCTTCAGGACGGGATTCGAGATCGACGCATCGTCGCCTACTTTCAACCGAAAATCCGCGTCTCGGATGGGGCTTTCGCCGGCGCCGAAGCGCTCGCCCGTTGGGACCATCCGCAGTATGGCATCGTCGAACCGGCGGCTTTCATTCCCTGTGCCGAACAAAGCGAGCTGATCGAGCCGCTGACCTGGATTATGGTGGAGCGCACCATGGAACAATCGGTGATCTGGCACCAGGCAGGGCACCGCTGGCCTTTGTCCGTCAATCTTTCCTTGAATCATTTGGAACAAGCCACTGTTGCAGACCGTATTGCCGCAATGGCGGAAGACTATGGCATTCCGCCAGAGGACATCGTGCTCGAAGTCACCGAAAGTCTGGCTGCAATAAACCTCGCGCCGGTGCTGGGCAATCTCGCCCGATTGCGGATGAAGGGTTTCGGCGTGGCCATCGACGACTATGGCACCGGCTACTCATCGCTCGCGCAATTGTCCCGCATTCCCTTCACCGAATTGAAAATCGATCGATCCTTCGTCAACGGTGCGGCTTCGCGCACGACGCTGCGCGCCATTCTTGGCTCGAGCATTGAACTGGCGCGCCAATTGAAGCTGGATTCAGTCGCCGAGGGTGTCGAGACACAAGCCGATCTCTATTTGCTCAAGGAACTCGGCTGTGATCTTGCTCAAGGCTACCTCGTCGCGGAGCCGATGCCGGCCGCGGCGCTCGAAGAGTGGATCACCAAGCGGATGCGTTGAACGCCGCCGGTTCATTCACTCATTCCGAAGCCGCCCCCGCCAGGAGTCTCGATGACGAATATGTCATCGCAACCCAATACGACTGTTGCACACGACTCCAAGCGAGTCGTGGCGCCGTCATGATGGTCGATACGATTCACCCCCGGCATGCCCGCTTCCCCCCCAGCCAGTCCATGCGGCGCGATACGTCTTCTGTTGGAAAGGATGGAAGCCGTCATAGGCTCCAAAAAACGTATACGTCTGATGACCCCGTCACCGCCGCGCCATCGACCCTCACCTCCGGAACCTTTGCGGATCGCAAAGTCTTCGAGCAATACGGGATAGCGCCACTCGAGTACTTCGGGATCGGTGAGCCTTGAGTTGGTCATATGTGTCTGCACGGCGGACGCGCCGTCGTATCCTTCGCCCGCGCCCGCGCCTCCCGCAATGGTTTCGTAATATTGATAACGCTCATTACCGAAAGTGAAGTTGTTCATCGTCCCTTGCGATGCGGCCATGCATCCCAATGCGCCGTAGAGCGCATCGGTAATACATTGCGAGGTTTCGACATTGCCCGCCACCACCGCAGCAGGAAATTCGGGCTGCAGCATTGAAGCCTCCGGGATGATCAGCTCGATCGGTCGCAAGCATCCCGCGTTAAGGGGAATATCGGCATCGATCAAGCTGCGGAAGACATACAGCACTGCGGCACGACAGATGGCGGACGGCGCATTGAAGTTGTCCTGCAATTGCGCTGAACTGCCGGTGAAGTCGATCACTGCGCTCCGCGTTTCGCGCTTCACCCTGATGGCCACACGTATACGCGCGCCGTTGTCCATCTCACACTCGAACTCACCGTCATGGAGCTGATCGATGACGCGCCGCACCGCCGCTTCCGCATTGTCCTGCACATGCTTCATATAGGCATGCACAACGCCTAAGCCATATTGCGCAACGGTTTTTCGCAATTCTCGAACGCCTTGCTCGTTCGCGGCCACCATTGCGCGCAAATCACCCAGGTTCTGCGCGGCGTTTCGTGCGGGATAAGGCCCGGAAGTCAGCAATGCAATGGTCTCGGTCTCGCGAAAACGCCCTTCCCGGACCAGCAGAAAGTTGTCGATCAATACACCCTCTTCCTCAATGCGCTTTGAATCGGAAGGCATCGAACCCGGCGTGATTCCTCCCACATCCGCGTGATGACCACGAGAGGCGACATAAAACTCCACACCAAGGCCTTGCTCGTTGAATACCGGAGTCACCACTGTGATATCGGGCAAATGCGTACCGCCGTTGTACGGTGCGTTCAGCATATACACATCGCCCGGCTTCATCGATGCGGCTTGTTTCCGAATCACCGCAGCGACCGACTCACTCATTGAACCCAGATGGACGGGGACGTGCGGGGCATTTGCGACCAACTGTCCCTGCGCATCGAAGACTGCGCAAGAGAAATCCAGCCGTTCCTTGATGTTGACTGAAATAGCCGTGTTGGCGAGACGCAGCCCCATTTGTTCGGCAATCGCCATGAATAAATTACTGAACACTTCGAGCATTACAGGATCGACCGCCTCGCTCACAGGCATCGTCGCGGCCTCTTCCAAACGTGTCAGAACGAGATGACCGGCAGCGGCCTGCTCCGCACGCCAACCCGGCTCGACCACCGTGGTGGCATTCGCTTCGACGATGAGTGCAGGACCGTCAATGCGCTGCTCAGCGCAAAGACTGTCGCGCTGCCATATCGGTGCATTGCGCCATTGGCCTTTCGTGAACACTTTTCCCGTGTCAGGCGGGCTATCACGATGGCTTCGGAGCGATAGCGCGGGGGTTTCTCCTTCGTCCGCGAATGCTTCGACGGAAATCGCTTCGACCACCAGTGCGCGGTCAGGCATAAGCAAGGCGTAACGCTGTTTGTACGCCCGTTCAAATGCATCGCGCATCGCCTCGATCGAAGCATGCAGTACCGGCAACGCGGTATCGGTGCCTACATAACGGAGATGCACCCGTTCCATGACCCGGCTGTGCCGGATACCTTGCTGTTTCAGTTCGTCTTGGGCGCTTTCTGCAAGGGCGTGTAGCGCGCTTGCGATTTCTTCGGCACGTTCGGCGTCTAAGGCCAACTCGATCGCACGCTCTCGCATCGTGCTCACCGCGGCGCGCCCCATCCCATAAGCGGACAACACCCCGGCGAGCGGATGGATAAAAATCGTCCGCATCCCCAATGCAGCGGCGACCAGACACGCATGCTGGCCCCCGGCGCCGCCGAAGCAGCACAATGTGTAACGGCTGACGTCATAGCCACGCTGCACGGAAACATGTCGAATCGCATTCGCCATGTTCGACACTGCGACTTCAATAAACCCCTCTGCGACCGCTTCAGGCGTACGGACATCACCCGTGGCGTTGGCTATTTCCCTCGCCAATTCGCTAAAGCGGCTCCGCACGACGTCGCCGTCCAAGGTCTCGTCACTCATCGCACCAAAGACCGCCGGAAAATAACGTGGCGCGATCTTCCCGAGCATGAGATTGCAATCGGTGATCGTAAGCGGACCACCGCGCCGGTAACTCGCCGGGCCGGGATTTGCGCCGGCAGAATCCGGACCGACGCGATAACGAGCGCCGTCGAAATGCAAAATCGAACCACCCCCCGCGGCAACAGTGTGAATGCTCATCATGGGCACACGCATTCTTATTCCCGCCACCTGGGTTTCAAACGCGCGCTCCAAGTCGCTCAAGTCCTTTCCGGCGAAATGCGACACGTCGGTGGAAGTGCCCCCCATGTCGAAGCCGATAATGCGATCGAAACCTGCGGCGAGCGAAGTGCTCACCGCACCGACGATTCCGCCGGCGGGGCCTGAAAGAATCGCATCCTTCCCTTGGAACCGATCCGCACGCACCAGGCCCCCGTTCGATTGCATGAAATAAAGCGGAACACCCGGAAGCGCGTCAGCGATTGTGTCGACGTAACGGCGCAACACCGGAGACAGATACGCGTCGACTACCGTCGTGTCCCCGCGCGACACGAGCTTCATCAGTGGCGACACTTCGTGCGAAACGGAGATCTGTTGAAAACCGAGTTGCCGCGCGATATCCGCTACCGCGCATTCGTGGGCGGAATATCGGTAGGCATGCATGAACACGATCGCGACGCTGCGGAAACCTTTTTCATAGGCTGTACGCAAATCACGACACGTCGCTGCAACGTCCAGCGGAACGACCACCTCGCCATGTGCGCCGATCCGTTCATCGACTTCTACGACGGCACTGTGCAGTAGCTCAGGCAACACGATCTGCCGGGCGAAAATCTTTGGACGATTTTGATAAGCGATGCGCAAAGCATCGCGGAATCCACGCGTGATGCACAGCAGCGTCGGTTCGCCTTTGCGCTCGAGCAGCGCATTGGTTGCGACGGTTGTGCCCATCTTGACCGCCGCGATGCGTTCCGCAGGAATCGCGGCTTCGCTCGAAAGCCCCATGAGGTGACGAATGCCCGCAAGCGCGGCGTCCGCATACTGCTCAGGGCAGTCGGATAAAAGCTTGTGCGTGCTTAAACTACCGTCGGGAGAGCACGCAACGATATCGGTGAAAGTTCCGCCCCGGTCGATCCAGAATTGCCAGCGTGGCTGCATGCTTCGATTGTACGAGGATGTTCATGTTGACGTCATAGCCTGCCGTCTGACACACTCGCCGCGCCCTTTCCTCTCAAGGCACGGATGAAGGTACTTGTTCTAGGTGCGGGCGTCGTGGGAGTCACCACTGCGCACTATCTCGCACATGACGGCCACGAGGTGTCGGTTGTCGATCGGCAGCCCGGACCGGCGATGGAAGCCAGCGCGGGCAACGGCGGCGAAGTCGCGCCGAGTACGGCTCTGCCTTGGGCCGCGCCCGGCATGCGTTACCGCTTGCTCAAAGCGTTGTTGCGAAGAGACCCGGGCTTGCGCGTGAAATTGCGCCTGGATCCCGCCCTGCTACGCTGGCTACGCGCGTGGGCACGCCAATGCAATCTCGCCAGTTTTCACATCAACGCGTTGCGCATGCAACGTCTCGCCTCCTACAGCTTGAATTGCTTGCAGGCACTGCGGCGAAGTACCGGCATCGATTACAACCATACGGCCGACGGCATTCTGCAAATTCTGCGCACACATAAAGAATTGCAAGCCGCGCTGCGCCGCCTACCCCTGTACGAAGAACTCGGAACGCCGTATACCGTGCTCGATCCGCAGGCCTGCGTTGCAGTCGATCCGGCGCTCGAGTTTGCTTGGAGCCGTTTCGCCGGCGGCCTATATCTGCCGATGAACGAGACAGGCGATTGCGGCACCTTCACTCGAAAGCTTGCGGAACTCGCCGTCGGTCGCGGCGTGAGTTTTCGGTACAACACGCAGGTCAAAGCGATCCATGCACATAACGGCGCGATCAGCGGCGTAGAAACCGACGCGGGTTTGTTGCAAGCAGATCGGTATGTGCTTGCCTTGGCGCAAGGGGCGCCGACGCTGCTGCGGTCGCTCGGCATTACAGCGCCTTTGCAAACGGTGAGTGGTCATTCGGTCACCTTGCCCGTCGCAAATCCGGCGCGCGCGCCCTGCGCAGGGGTGATGGATATGCGCAATGAGATCGCCATAACCCGCTTGGGCAACTCCGTGCGCATCTCAGGAGGCGCTGAGTTGGGCGCCGCGACACGACTCCGCCCCGACCGGGGGCGGCGCCTTATGGAAGCGTTCAACGAGCTGTATCCCTATGCTGCGGATCTTAGCCAACCGGTGCATTGGAGCGGCTGCTCGTTGAGCACACCGGATGGTCCGCCCATTTTAGGCGCCACTCCCTATGTGAATCTTCTCCTCAACATTGCCCACGGTTCGCAAGGTTGGACCATGGCCAACGGCTCGGCCCGCATCATCAGCGACCTCATTGCCGCCCGCAGCACCGAAATCGATCTCGACGGCTTGACGTTGACGCGCTTCGGCCATACCGGGCGCGGTTTGTAGCCCAAGCCCGTTACACTGCGCCCATGTTTCTCTCACCGCTCTACCGTGCCGCAGCCATGCGCCAACTTGAAATGCGGGCGCTTCATACCGACCCAGCGGCTGATTTGATGCTGCGCGCAGGCGAAGCGGCCGCGCAATACGCCATGCAAATCATCGGCGGAACGGGGCGGCGGGTACTGATACTTGCCGGTCCGGGCAATAACGGCGGCGATGCTTTCGAAGTCGCCGTTCATATGAAGCGCGGCTTCTACCGCGTTGACGTCGTCCATACCGGGGACCCCGTTAAATTGCGGGGTGAAGCGAAAGCGGCCTGGGAAAAATGGCATGCCGCCGGCGGCATGGTGCTCAAAGCAATCCCGCCGGACGCCGCATACGATCTCGTTGTCGATGGTTTATTCGGTATCGGTCTTTCGAAAACGATCGATGGCCCGTACGCCGCGCAAATCAAGGCGGTCAACGGCATGAACGCCTTAAGGCTGGCGCTTGATATTCCGAGCGGTCTGCATAGCGACACCGGCGCAGTGGCCAGTGTGGCCCTCCATGCGACGCATACCATCACTTTCATCGCACATAAACCCGGCTTGCACACGCTCGACGGCCCGGATCATTGCGGCGAAGTGCGTTTGGCAACGCTTGGCCTCGACGCACGCATGCTGAGCACACCCGATGGTGAATTGCTCGATCAAACCGCGATCCATCGATTGCCCTTACGACGGCCCCAGAATTTCCACAAAGGCCAAGCCGGCGGCGTCGCCGTTCTTGGGGGCGATGAGGGCATGGTCGGCGCGGCGATTCTCGCCGCATCGGCGGCGCTGAAGCTTGGTGCCGGCAAAGTATTCATGGGACTGCTGACAAATCATCCGCCGGTGACCGTAGACCTCCAACCCGAAGTGATGCTTCGCGCGCCGGATACAGCATTGAACGAAGAAGCCGTGAACGTTGTTGTCGCCGGACCCGGCATGGGCACCGGCAGTCAGGCACAACGCCTACTGAGCGCCGCCCTGCGATCCGATAAAGTGCTGTTGCTCGATGCGGACGCCCTCAATCTCCTTGCGGCTTATGGCGTATTGAAATCCGCGGCCTCGACGCGAAAAGCGGCGACTTTGATGACGCCGCATCCGGCCGAAGCGGCGCGCCTCCTTGAACTCACGACGGCGCAGGTACAGGCCGATCGAATCGACTCCGCACTGCGCTTGGCGCAGAAATTCAAAGCGACGGTCGTCCTTAAAGGCAACGGCAGCATCTGCGCCACGGCCGACGGGCGCTGGTGGATTAACACGAGCGGCAATCCGGGTATGGCAAGCGCCGGGATGGGCGATGTGTTAAGCGGAATGGTCGGAGCTCTGCTCGCGCAAGGCTGCGACACGGTCGACGCGTTGTGCGCCGCGGTTTATCTGCACGGTGCGGCAGCCGATGAAGCCGTATTAGGCGGACGCGGTCCGGTCGGTCTTACCGCGCTGGAGCTGGTGGAACCGGCCCGCGCGATCCTAAATCGCGCGCTCTGCGCTAGTGCTTAATGATCCGCACAGGTAGGTCGTCGAGATCTTCTGCGTGCCCCTGCTCCAACTCCACAGCGGTCGCGGCGCGCACGTCCAGCACCTTGCATTTGAACTCCAATGCGATCCCTGCATACGGATGGTTGCCGTCCAATACAACCGCGCCTGCTGCGATATCGGTGATCGTGTAGATCATTGCATCATCGACATCTTCACCGGGCACGCCTTCGAATTGCATACCAACCTCCAGGGTTTCGGGAAAGCGATCACGGGATTCGACACGGACCAGCTCTTCGTCGTACTCGCCGAAAGCTTCTTCCGGTTCGAGGCGTAGCGACAAAGAAGCGCCGACTTCCTTCCCTTCCAGCGCCGCTTCCACGCCCGGAACGATACCGTCGTAACCGCCATGCAAATACTGCAACGGTTCATCGTCGTCCGAACGTTCCAATAGATTGCCCCATAGATCGGAGATTTCGATTTGCAGGCGGACGACTTTGTCTTTTTCGATCTTCATAACGGCATTCTAAACAACTAGGCCGCAATACGCAGCTTTACAATAAGCCATGGACAACGCTTTGTTAGGCGGTTTATCGCCCGCCGAATTTCTATCGTCGTATTGGCAAAAGAAGCCGCTTCTCATACGCCGAGCGATTCCAGAATTCCGTAATTTGCTCGATACGAAGGCGCTTTTCCAACTGGCCGGACGAGAAGATTGCGAGTCGCGCTTGATCAAGCGTCAAGGCAAACAATGGGCCTTGGAGCATGGGCCCTTTTTGGAGAAGGAGCTGCGCCGATTGCCCGCCTCGGCGTGGACCATTCTGCTGCAAGGCTTGAATACCGTCCTGCCCACAGCCGACGAGCTGATGCGCCGATTCAAATTCATTCCCTACGCGCGGCTTGACGATCTGATGGTGAGCTATGCGGTCAAACAAGGCGGCGTCGGGCCGCATGTCGATTCCTACGACGTCTTTCTTTTGCAGGGCGAGGGTCGTCGCCGGTGGCGCATCAGCACGCAATCGGATCTCGAACTCGTTCCCGGGGCCCCACTCAAAATCCTGCGCAATTTCCGGCCCGAGCACGAATGGGTACTGGAAGCGGGAGATATGCTTTACCTACCCCCCAACGTCGCGCACGAAGGCACCGCGCTCGATGAGTGCATGACCTACTCCATTGGATTTCGTGCGCCTTCCGCCCAGGAATTGGGCGAGCAATTTCTTTCGTTTCTTCAGGAAAATCTCGCGCTGCCTGGAATGTATGCGGATCCCGGTTTGCGCGTCCAGAAGGAGCCGGCGCATGTTGCCGATGCCTATATCGACCAAGTGGAAAAAATGTTGAAAGCGATCCGTTGGCGCCGAGCGGACATCGAGGCCTTCGCGGGTCAGTATCTCTCCGAGCCCAAGGCGCATATCCAGTTCGAGCCACCGGTGCGATCGTTGAACCGGACCGCCTTCGCACGCGCGATGAAGTCGCAAGGCATTCGCCTTGCGCTGCCTTCGATCCTGCTTCATCGTAGCGCAGCGTTTTACATCAACGGCGAGCGTTGCGAAGCACCCCCCCCTTGCAGACCGCTGTTACGTCGGCTGGCGAACGAACGCCGCCTGCCGAGTGGATCAGCGGTGCCGAACGAGTTGACCGCTCTTCTGCACGGTTGGTATCAAGCGGGTTATTTACGCCTCGGGGCCTCGGATGGATAGCGCACCCCAGACACAACGCGTCTTAATCATGAGTCGCGCCGAATATCTGGACGCAGCCGATACGCTCTATGGCATGGCAAGGCACGAGCTGTGTATCTTCGATCCCGATTTGGAAATGCTGGGGCTGAACGCACCCGCACGTATCCAACGTTTGGAATCCTTTCTGCAAGCGGGGCGAGAGAACGAGCTTCGTATCGCATTGCATGATCCGTCCTATGCGATTCGCGCTT
Organism: Burkholderiales bacterium; assembly: GCA_035273665.1. Lineage (GTDB taxonomy): Bacteria > Pseudomonadota > Gammaproteobacteria > Burkholderiales > SG8-39 > DATEEW01. Next base: position 20,400 of record DATEOW010000164.1, read on the forward strand.
GTCCACGTTTACTGGAAGTGTTGCGTCGTTATAGTCCCCGGGTTCATGTGTACGGCACGGAAGGAATTGCGAGACGCGCCCAGGACCGTTTTATCCTGGCCGATGCCAGTCATTTCGTACGGCGTGCGGTCGCCGATCAAGGACGCGGCGTCTTTGCGCTGCATGAAGCTACCGAAGGCCGGCTACTTCTGGACCGCTTCCAAGAAATCTGGGTAAGCTCGACGGAAAGCGTGTCCGCAACCAGCCTTGGCCTTTGACCGCGCATGATGAAACTGCGGAGGGAGTGCTATATACTGGCGCCCGCCGGTGGCTTGCAAATAGGGGGTGGGCGGACTTGCTGACCCACTTTGCGGCCGCCGCTCTCTCAAACCAAGCTTAGGGGTCTAAATAATGAAACGCATCCTCGCCGCCACTCTGGTTGCACTCGCACTGGTCGGTTGCAGCAAAGAAGAAACCACCACCGTAGCGCCCGCAGCCGATCCCGCGCCGGCCGCACCGGTCGTTGTTGAACCGGCTCCAGCGCCGACCACTTCCACCGAGTCTTCGACGAGCACCACCGTCGAAACACCAGCTGGCTCGACGACCACTACCACTACCGAAGAAAAGAAATAAGCGGATTCCGCTCAAAAAAAGGCCGGCTTAGCCGGCCTTTTTTATTGGGCGTCCGGGTTCATACAAGACTGCGCCACGCGAAACCCTCGTTTTGGTCCGCTACTTGTATCCAATCGGAGGCACAGCCTAGTGCCCCGGCCAAGGCGTTCCGGGCAAGCTCGGGCCGGTTATTGCGCAAGGATAGATGTGCAGCGACGAGATGCTTGAGCCGGCTGCAATCGATCTTCGCCAGTATTTGAGCGGCAACATGATTGGCCAAGTGCCCGAAGGGACCGCCGATCCGCTCTTTCAAAAAAGCCGGATAGGGCCCATTGGCCAACATCGCTTCGTCGTGATTGCACTCGAGGACCAGGGCATCGCAACCGTTGAGCATCGCTTCGATATGACGGGTACTTGCCCCCGCATCGGTCAACACGCCTAGGCGCATGGCGCCGTCGGAGAACACGTACTGAACCGGTTCACGTGCGTCATGCGGCACCGGGTAGGGACAAACCTCAAGGTCGCCAACGGCAAAGGTTTCGTGACTATCGATGACGATGACCTCCGCTTCGGGTAAGGCATCGCCTATCGCGCCGCGAAGACTGCCCCAGGTCATCCAGGTTTTTAGTCGATGCCGCCGAGCGAAGGGCAATACACCGTCGATGTGATCGCTATGCTCGTGGGTCACGACAATGCCGGCCAAATCCTCCGGTGCCAAACCGAGCCGCGCCAGGCGCCGCTCGGTTTCGCGTACCGGCATGCCGCAATCGAGCATCAGCCGCGTGTTCCCGGCCTCGACAATCAGCGCATTGCCTTCACTGCCGCTGCCCAAGGATGCAAAGCGCACAGCGTTTACTTCAACTGTTCTTGCAGCAGGCTGAGAATTTTGCGCGCACTGTCGGAGTTTTCCGGTTTCCCGTCTTTGTCGAGCACACTCACTTGGCTCACACCCTTGTCTTCTCGCACTTGCACACGGTATTGCGCCGCCTTGTTGATGCCCTTGTCGTCGCTACGCCAGAACGCAAGCTTGGACAGAATGCCATCCGATTTTTTCTCATCCGTCCGGGGATCCACATATCGGACGTAATAAGTACCCTTGGAACGATCGCGATCCTCCACCGTGAACCCGACGCGATCGAGCGCCAAACCCACTCTCCGCCACGCGCGGTCAAAAGGCTCATCGACAGACAGCGCGCTGCCGCCATCGATATTGATCAGCTTGCTACGCGATTGAGCTGGCGCCGCCGTCAACAGTGTCCGAGCTTGAGAGTCTTCTACCCCGAGACGAACCATTAATCGTCGCAAAAACTCTGCTTCGAGTTCGGGATCGGGTGCACGAGGTTGCCACACCGTCCGTTCCGTATTGCCGGGCACGAATTCCTCGATCATGCCCCGGTGACTGATGTACACCTCCGTGCTGCGGCCGTCCTGCGCCCGCTCTAGACGAGTTCGGTATTTATCCCTTTCACCCGTAGACCACAGTTGATCCAGCGCCTTCCCTAGCGTTCTGCGAATTGGATCGTCCACGATTTTCGCGCGGTTTTCGGCCCAATCCGTCTCCATCACGCCGACATCGGGCATTTCCACCGTCAGCAGAAAACCGTTCTCCATCCAGAATTCCTTGACCGCGGTCCATACTTTTTCCGGCGGTTCGTCGATAACGAGCCAGCGTTCCCCGCCCGCCCGCTGCATGCGGATTTTGTTCGCATAGGGCAGCACATCGTTGTTCGCCGTCCGTGGTCGATTGCTCCGATCGGCGTTATATGCGGAGAAAGTAGCGCTGCCGGTAGGGCTGATGTCGGGAATCGCATAGCGATCGTCGCGGCCCGGACGAGTCAAATCCGGCGGAACCTCTAGCGAGGGCGCTTTACCTGCGGATTTATATTCGATCTTGTTACTGGGAAGCAGGTCCCCGAAACTGCAACCCGACAATACGGCGACTGCGCAAAGCGCGTATTTCAACTTCATCAAGCTCGTCCTTCCACTAGACGCAAACCGTTTGTAATTTGAACGCCGGCTTCGCGCATGGCTTCCCTAACACTTTCATGATGCGCCGCTGACAATGGTGTCAGCGGCAATCGGATACCGCCTTCAATGAGCCCCATCTGGGAGACCGCCCATTTCACCGGAATCGGATTGGCCTCGACAAACAGGCGTTGATGCAGCAAGAGCATTTTGTTGTTGAGCTCACGAGCGCGCTTGAGGTCGCCCGCGAAGGCAGCCATGCACAACTCGTGCATCATGCGTGGCGCAACGTTATTCGTCACTGAGATGACCCCATGGCATCCCAGGAGCATCAATGCCAGTCCGCTCGCATCGTCGCCGCTATAGATGGCGAAATCACTCGGCGCACGACGCAATAGATCGGAGCCGCGTTCGATATTCCCCGTTGCATCCTTGAGGCCGACGATGTTCGAAATCTGCGCGAGGCGCAACACCGTCTCATTGGCGATGTCCGCTACCGTACGGCCGGGCACGTTGTACAGAATATTTGGAATATCGACCGCTTCGGCAATCGCGCGGTAGTGCCGATACAGCCCTTCTTGAGTCGGCTTGTTGTAGTACGGCGCAACGGATAAACATGCATCCGCGCCGGCTTTCTTGGCCGATTGGGTCAGTTCGATCGCTTCCGCCGTGGAATTTGCGCCTGTCCCGGCAATGATGGGAATGCGGCCCTTCGCATGCTCGACCGCGAGCCGAATCAGCTCCTTATGCTCATCGAAATTTACCGTGGGCGATTCGCCCGAGGTGCCCACGACGACAATGCCGTCCGTGCCTTCGCCGATATGCCAGTCGATGAGGGCCTTAAAACGCGCGAAGTCGAGCCCTCCGTCTTCGAACATGGGCGTGACGATGGCAACCAGACTACCTTTGATCATGGGAAGGGCTCGGAAAAATTGACGGGATTTTAACAGCTTGAAGGGCGAAGCCGGAAAAGACGTTACAAGGCCTTACAAAGTGTCTGACTAGCGCCTTACTAAGCGGGCATTTCGAATTCGCCGGCAAGCCCTTTAAACGCGCAGATGCGCTGTACAACCGCCCGGCTTTCGACCACGCCCTGCTCGAATGCCACCGGCTCCAAGGGGCGCGTTGCCTCCAGCAGCTCGGCGGGCCGCAAGAGAAAATCCGGGTTGGAGGGTCTGCCGTAACGCTCGTTTCCTTGCATGAACGTTTCATAAATCAGCATGCCTCCAGGCGCCACCGTGTCAACAAGGGACCGCCACAGCGGCCGATGTAAATAATTGACGACGATGACCGCGTCAAATTGCCGTCCACCAAGCGGCCAACGCTCCGTTTCGATATCGGCGCAGAGCGTTTCGACCCCTTTCAGCCCCGCTAACTGAGCGAGCGCGTCTGCGTCGCGATCAAGCGCTAACACCGTATGGCCCTGTCCCGCGAACAGCTTCGCATGTCTACCATGCCCACAGGCCAAATCGAGGACCGTCGACCCGGGTCGCAATTTTGACGCCCAGCGCAATACCCATGGCGAAGGGCTTTGAAGATGAGGATTCATGCACAAAATCCCATATGAGACGGATATGAGACGGGCATTTTAGCGGACGCCGATAACGCTGCTTTACAATCGGTTTGTCACTCAGGGGAGAACCAGACATGCTTTACATCGGAATCGCGGTTGTTGCGGTCATCGTCATTTACGGCATCACCGTCTACAACAGCCTGGTCAACGTCAAGCATAACGTCGCCAAGGCCTGGGCCAACATCGACGTGCTGCTCAAACAACGTCACGATGAGATTCCGAAGCTCGTCGAAGTGTGCAAGCAATATCGCCAATTCGAACAAGAGACGCTAGAGAAGGTTATCCGTGCGCGATCGCTCGTCCAAGACGCACGCCAAAAGCAGGACGTCGGCGCATTGGGACCGGCTGAATCGATGCTGCGTTCAAGCCTAGGCACGCTCTTCGCGGTTGCGGAGGCTTATCCTGAATTGAAGACGAACGACAACTTCATGCAACTCCAAACGCGCATTTCGCAGCTTGAAAACGCCATTGCGGATCGCCGTGAGCTCTACAACGAAGCGGTGAACATCAACAATGTGCGCATCGAACAATTCCCGGACGCCATCGTCGCCAAGTTGGGCACTTTCCCTTCGGCGAAGCTGCTTGAGTTTTCCAGTGCCGAAAAAACAGATGTCGATATGAAAGCGCTGTTCAGCTAATCACGCTTCTCGCATGATTATCAAGGGAAGACACGCGCATCATTTCTTCGTTTACGGTGGGGCGCACGCCTTTTTGCTGGTTGCGGCCTTTCAAATCGAAGGACGCGAAGGCTGGCTGATCACTTTACCGCTGATGGCCGTCGTCTCCTTTTACGCGTGGTTTGCCACAATGCGACGCCATCGAGTGGTAGGCGATATGCCGACTTCCCAAATCGCATCGGCGGCACAAGGCTACGTGGAACTGTCAGGATGGGCCGAACATCATCCGGGCAGCACAATCATCGCACCACTGACCAAGCGGGACTGTTGCTGGTTTCGCTACACCATCGAAGAGCGCGAGGACGAGCGGAACTGGCGTACGGTGGACGAAGGCGAAAGTGCCGGCACTTTCCTCATGCGGGACGACAGCGGCAGTTGTACCGTAGACCCGGAGGGCGCCGAAATCCTTTGCGAGCATGAGGACTGCTGGACCGAAAGCAACACGCGCTACACCGAATGGCGCATCCATGACGGCGATCGCCTGTATGCGCTCGGCGACTTCCGTACACGATCCTTTGCCCCCTCGGTTCAGGACGCGCGCGAAGACCTCAATCAACTCCTTGCCCAATGGAAAAGCGATAAGCCGGATCTGCTGCGGCGCTTCGACCTCGATAAAGACGGACAGATCGACGACAAAGAGTGGGAACTCGCACGTGCGGCCGCGAAACGCGAAATCGCGCGCAATCATGTGGAGCTTCGATCGCTGCCTAGCATCGACTTCCTGATGAAGCCGGCTGATGGACGCGTTTTTCTCTTGGCCAATCACACCCCAGACTCGTTGAAGCGTCGTTTCGCCTGGTGGAGCTGGGGCCACCTTGCGCTACTCTTCGGTGCGCTTATCGCGCTGGTCGCCGTCTTCTTCTGAGCCGGTCGCTCGCGTAGAATCCGCTCTCCTCCCCGTAGTTCAACGGATAGAACGAGTGCCTCCTAAGCGCTAAATACAGGTTCAATTCCTGTCGGGGGGACCATCATCCACGCCTACGCCTAAGCGGCCAAGCGTAACCTTCGATTGCTCAGCCATAACCAGGTCATGAACAAACCGAAGACCAGACCGAATCCCGCCGCAGCCTTGACCACCGGCACGCCCGACATACCCAACACTGTCCAAGCACCCGTCAACAGAAACATGGCCGAGTTTTCCAAGAGGTTCTGCACCGCAATCGCGGAACCCGAACCCACGCTCTCGTGACCGCGCTCCTGCAATAACGCATTGAGCGGCACCACAAAAAATCCACCCAAAGCGCCGATGACGGCGCACGCGGCGATCGCCATATAAAGATGTCCGGAAAACGAAAAGGCGATGATTGCGATGCCGATCAAACACCCTGCCGGCAACACACGGGGACTGTCATGCAGTCGCACCTTGTAGCCGGCTATCGCCGCGCCAATGACCACCCCCAGTGCAACAATCGCGTTGAGTAAAGATGGCATTGCATTCCCGCTGATGGCGAGCGCCACCGGCACCCAGGCCACCAACATGAAACGCAAGGTCGCCCCGGCGCCCCAAAAAGCACTTGTACCAATCAGCGAAAGGCGCGCGGCGGTGTCACGCCACAAGACCTTCACATCGACCGCGAATCGCTGCAGCAAAGGCCATGGCTTTAATGTAGTGGGATGTACGGGCGGCAGACGCGGAATGAAAAAATTGATGAGCGCAGCGACCACATACAGCACGACGACAATGCCGAACGCCAACATCAAATTGATATCGGAAAGATAACCGCCCACCACTGCGCCCAGCAGGATCGCCACGATGGTCGATGCTTCTAGCCAGCCGTTGCCTTTGACGAGATTTTCCGCAGCGAGGATCTCGGGCAAGATCCCATACTTCGCCGGCGAATAAGCGGCCGCGCCCGCGCCGACGAGACCATAAGCAATAAAGGGATTGAGACCCAGGAACATCGCGAGACCGCCCGCGAGCTTCAGACCATTGGCCGCCATCAAGACGCGGCCCTTAGGGTATGCATCGGCGATCGCGCCGACAAAAGGTGCGAGAAGAATGTATGCGCCGGTAAAGAAAGATTGCAACACCGGGATCGACCATTCCGGAAATGCCGCGTTCCTCACCATCATGATCGCGGCAAACAGGAGTGCATTGTCGGCGAAGGCCGAACAAAACTGGGCGATCAATACCAACCACAGCGCTTTGGATTTCATGCGCCCGCTCCGATCTCTTCTTCAGCCATTTTTTTCAATCGCACATAGTCTGTCTTCCCAGTGCCGAGCAACGGAATTGCATCGACATAGCGAAGCACGCGGGGCACCGCCAACTCCGGTATGCCCGCTTCGCGTGCGACGCCCAACAGCGCCGCGCGATCGAGGCGATCGTCGGTGGTGAAGAGGATGATTTGCTCCCCCTTCGCTGGGTCAGGTCGACTTGTAGCCGCATGCATCGCCTCTGGCGCGGTGCGCGCTGCGATTTTTTCAACCACCTCAAGCGACACCATTTCTCCCGCGACTTTGGCGAAGCGCTTCACGCGCCCGCGGATGTGAACAAAGCCATTGTCGTCGATTTCCACGACATCGCCCGTCGAGTACCAACCGGTACCTATTGGGGATTCCGCGTGCTGGATGAGGCCCGGCTGCTGATGAAGCATATAACCGAGCATCAGGTTCGGTCCGCGCACATGGAGGATGCCGCCTTGTTCAATCCCGGGTACCGCTTCCAACTGCGCCTGAATGCCCGGAAGCAGACGCCCGACGCTTCCCGGTTTGTTCGCCATCGGTACGTTGACTGCGATCACAGGCGCAGTCTCCGTCGCGCCATAGCCTTCCAGAATGCGCACGCCAAAACGATCCATCCAAGTGCGACGCACTTCTTCATTCAATTTTTCTGCGCCCGCAATGACATATCGCAAACGACCAAAGTCGTAGGGATGCGCAAAGCGTGCGTAGTTGGCGAGAAAGGAGTTCGTGCCAAAGAGCACCGTGCAATTGCGGTCGTATACGAGTTCGGGAATGACACGATAGTGCAAGGGCGATGGATATAGAAAGACACGGCAGCCGGCAATCAACGGCAGTATGACGCCGCAGGTAAATCCGAAGGAATGAAACACCGGCAAGGCGACCATGAAGCGATCCTGCGGCATGAAGTCCGCCACGGAACGGACCTGGGCCACATTAGCCAGAATGGACTCATGCGAATGCACGACGCCTTTCGGCATGCCTTCCGATCCGGAGGTAAAAAGGATGACCGCAGGGCGATTCGGATCGCGCTGTCTGACCAAAGAACGCGGCCTCATCAATTTGCTGAGCACCCAGAGCTTGTCTTTCAAACCAAGCAGCGATTTGAAATCCTCCAGATAAATGACTTCCACACCGCGAAGACGCGACAAGGTGGCTTCAAGCTTTGCCTTCTCGACAAAGCTGCGCAGCGTTAACACCGTGCGCAATTTCGATAATTCGATTGCAGCCTGCAAGCCCTCTGCGCCAGCCGTGTAATTCATCATTGCCGGCACACGATTCACCGCAGAAAGACCCAGAAAAACGCTCAGGGTCGGCGCGATATTGGGAAGCAGCAAACCGACGGCTTCTCCATCTTGAGAGAATCGCGGGGCCAAACGCGCAACCGCGAGCGCCCGTTTAGTCAGATCGCGATAGGACTCCTCGACCAACCGCACGTCCTGCGCCACGCGATACTTCGGACCGAAGGTATCCTGCGCATCCAGGAACGCCTCGAATATCGTCCGCGAGGGGCGCGTCGCGATCAGCATTTCCAAAAGAATCTGGCGCAGATCCTCACCGGCTCTGCGACGGCGCTCCTTCGCGCTGCCTTGCGCCGTCATTTCGATACGCGTGGGTGGGCGCAAATGAATGCTTAATTTCGGCAAGAGCTTGCGCGGATAGACGCCGGCCAGGCGAGAAAAATACGTCTGACCCGCGCCTGTCAATCGGACCGGCAGCACGGTGGCACCGCTTTTTGCGGCGAGAAAGGCCGCGCCATCGTAAATCTTCATTAACGAGCCGGTCACGGTGATGCGCCCTTCGGGAAAGATCACCACCGGCCTGCCGCTCTCGATCAAACGAAGCGCTTTCTTCATCGACAAAGGATTCAACGGATCGACCGCGAGATGCGGGACCAGGCGCAACATGATTTTGTAGAGCGGATGCGCGGCGATCTGCGTATGCACAATGAACGTGGCTTCAAAAGGCAGAAACAGCCACAGGAGCATCCCATCGATCAGCGATTCGTGATTCGCGACAACGAGTGTCCGCTCATGCGCCTGCGCCGTGCCATGTACGTCCACACGAAACAGCAGGCCGACCAGCGCACGAAATATTGTTTTGAATATTCTTTTCATGTTCCCTTACTCCTTGCGGCTGCCCAATGCGGACAATCCGTCGTCTTTGCGCTCGACGCGCACCCGTTGCACGACCGCATAAACGATCAAGGCGCATGCTCCGGCGGCAAGTAAATGCTTCAGTGTATGACCGCCGATCCAGTCGACCCGTGAAAAAATCGCCGCGTCGTATACCTCGGCCACGCGCGCCAGCGCATACACGCCGATTGCGCTTGCAAAGCTGAGGCGCTCCGTACGCGGCGCCTTACGCACATGTTGCCAAATCGGTATCAGGATCAGGGGCATGCCCTGCAGCAGCAGATAAAGCCGAAGGTCGGCGGTGTAAATCCACCACACGACACCGGCTACTGCGAAAGCGCCGAGCAGAAGACAGGGAACAAGCGCGGACCGGCGCTCGACTTCCGCAAAGGCCGCAGCGAGTAAACCGGCACAGGCCAATGCGATCGGCAGGCGGTCCCACACGAGACGCGCATCGTCGGGCGCCCAATGATAATAAGAGGAGCCAAACGCAGTAAGCATCAAGCTTCCCAAGAAGAGCGCGTAACCCGGCCAAGCATCAGTAAGCCGGGAATCGGTACGCAATGCGCGCAGGCGAAACCATCCCCACACACCCACAACGAGAAACGCGAGATTGGACCAGAGGTCCGCCGCGTTCGGCATGCCGCCCCAAGTACGACGGTCGGCGAAAGCATGGTAATTGTCGAATTGCGCAAGCGGACCCTGCATGAGGAGCAACGCAGCTGCGGTCAGTAAAACCAAAAGCGCGGCAAGGCGTTGAGACGGTCGAATACTTCGGATGAGTTCCATAGTCTTTATATGTAATGAAAACGGCCGCAGCTTGCGCGTTCTTTGTGGAGAATTGAAACGTTTTACATTCTGAATCGTATTTTTGGCTGTAGAGTATCGTTTTTCGATACTTTCAGACCATTCATGAACGAAAGCCGCGCCATTCTCACCGCCTTCAAGCGGACCGCACGTGCGCAGGGCCTAACCTATAAAGACATCGGCCAAGCGCTAAAACTCTCCGAGGCCAGCATCAAGCGAATGTTCAGCCAAGGCAATTTAAGCCTCGATCGATTGAGTCAGTTGTGTGCCC
>DATEOW010000165.1:0-5426 GCA_035273665.1 Burkholderiales bacterium
CCTGGCCCCACACTTCGTTTTGAAGCAGCCGCGCCACGTCCAGGTTGAGGTAAGCGCCTTCGAGCGCGCCATCACTTTCCCAGCTGCGCGTTGCTGCGCCGCCCAAGATTTCCGTCACAACGGCCCCGAAGAGGAGACGGAACCCGTCGACGTCCTGTTTGCGCAACGTTAACCCGGCTGCGGCGGCATGTCCGCCAAAACGTAGAAGCATGCCGGGCGCGCGCTTGTCGACCAGATCGAGCGCATCGCGCAGATGCAAACCGGCAATGGAGCGGCCGGAGCCCCGCAACGTATCGCCATCCGCCGGAGCGAGCGCAATGACCGGAACGTGATGCCGATCTTTCAGGCGTGACGCGAGAATGCCGATCACGCCCTGATGCCATTTCTCGTCATAGAGGACCAGGCTGCCGGCAGCTTGCGTATCGATGGATACAAGAAATTGCTCGGCGTCCCGCTGCATGCCCGCCTCGACCTGGCGACGCTCGCGATTGAGCGCATCCAATTGTTGCGCGATATTGAAGGCGTGGGCGGTGTCGTCGGTGATCAGGCATTCGATGCCCAATCCCATATTGGCGAGGCGCCCTGCGGCGTTGATGCGCGGCGCCAGGGCAAAGCCCAAGTCGAAGGCGCAGGCCCGTGCGGGGTCGCGACCGGCAACCGCGAACAAGGCGCGCAAACCGGCATTCAACCGTCCGGCGCGAATACGTTTCAAACCCTGGCTCACGAGAATGCGGTTGTTCCGGTCGAGCTTGACTACGTCGGCGACGGTGCCGAGCGCGACAAGATCCAGCAAATTTGCGAGATTGGGTTCGGTGCGGGTCTGGAACCAGCCACGTCGGCGCAGCTCGGCACGCAGGCTGAGCATGACGTAATAGATAACGCCCACGCCTGCGATGCACTTGCTCGAAAAATCACAGCTCGATTGATTGGGATTGACGATGCAGGCGGCTTGGGGAAGCGTTGCTGCGGGCAAATGGTGATCGGTGACCAGTGTGGCGATGCCCTTGCGATTCGCTGCGTCGATCGCATCAATCGCGGCGATGCCGTTATCGACAGTGATCAACAGATCCGGCGCGAGCGGCGCCACCAATTCAACGACATCGGGCGAAAGCCCATAGCCCATTTCGCGGCTGGGCACAAAGTAATCGACGCGTGCGCCGAAGGCGCGCAATGCGCGTACGGCAACCGCGCAAGCCGTGGCGCCATCGCAATCGAAGTCGGCGATGACAAGCAAGCGTTTGTCCTGCGCGATGTAGTCGGCCAACAAAGCCGCGGCGGCTTCGCAGTTGCGCATCGACACCGGGGGTAACAGCGCATCGAACCGATCCTGCAACTCGTCCGCATGCTTGATGCCGCGCGCCGCGTAGAGCCGCGCCAACAGCGGATGTACGCCCGATTGGCGCAACATCGCTTCAGCCGCGAGGGGAACATTCCGGGAAAAGATTTTTGTCATGCGGCGTCGGTGTCGGCGAAGTATCGCAATGCTTTTTGACGGCGCCAGAAATACCGCAGATCCTGCCGAGTCACTTCGATGCTGAATGCGGCCGCGAGACCCATGCTGTGCACGCTCAACATGCCGAACTGTCCGGCCCGCAGGGCATCGCGCAGCGGCGCGAACCACTTCTCTTCCAAAACTTGCAATTCGCTCTGCCAAGTATGCAAGTCGCCATAACAAGCCGCTGCGCTGAGCGATTCAAGCAGAATGAGCTCCGTGCCTTCGTCCTCTACCGCTTTGAGCCATTGAGACGCATCCTCCGGTACGGGATAGACACTTGCGCCGGCGGACTGCGCCAAACCGGCGGCCAACGGGTTATGCGTGCGCACCCGTTGAAACTTGCGCATGGGGGTTGGCGAAGCGCCTTCGCCCCACAACCAGATGGAATTGATCGGCGCGGCGCCACGCGCTTCGCGAGCGTCGTTGACCGGGTGCGCATGCAGCAGCATCTGCGCTTCGTTCAACATGCGCCGCCATTGCATGGCTTGCGGGCCGCGTGGCAAGAACGGATCGATATCCTTGCCCCGCACTTGCAAGAGCGGTGTGGTCTCGATAGGCGATTCGTTCGATAAACGCACATACCAGCGGTCAGGCTGCATGGGATAGAAGCGCATGCCGTCGGATGCAAAGAGCTGATTGAGGCTTTCGACCATCGCTTCGGCTTCGTTGCGGTCGATTTGAAAAGTCTTGGAGTCGGCCAGAACGACATGATCGCGGTTCACTTGCAGATGACAAGGATCGGCGCGCAACCAAGTGCCATCGCCGGGATCGCCGCCGTCTGCCCGCAAGCTGTAAGGGGCCTCGCCCGCGCTGGGCACGCCAAATGCCTCTAGGAGCCAGCTGTCCGTATCGCGGACCTGTGCGCTATGCAGGCGTCCCTTGGATAACAACTGCAACAACGCGGGTAAAGGCAGATCGTTTGCCGCAGTAAAAGCGGTGTCGGGCCAGATTAAATCCGGGATAGCCAGTTGGAGATGCACGTCAGGTCCGTCGCTGTCGTGTGCGCTCGCCGCTGGACCTGGAACAACGCAACCTGCAACGCAATAGAAAACAATTCAACATAGGGCGATTCGAATGAGTGTTGGCGGTCACGAGAGAATCTTGAACACGGAAATTTTCGAGCACACAGGGGATTCGGAAAACACTGCAATTGCGGGGAAACCCTCGCGCGAAGTGCGTAGTGTAGCGCCCCGCACGCTCGGCCGATCCGTGGCACACTTGCGCACCTATAAAAATCGATAAAGCGGCACCGCATTTGTCTTACGAACTTTTCATCGGTCTGCGCTACACGCGAGCCAAGCGGCGCAATCACTTCATCTCTTTCATATCGCTGATTTCCATGGGCGGCATTGCCTTGGGCGTCGCGGCCTTGATCGTGGTCTTATCGGTGATGAACGGATTTCAGCGTGAAATCCGCACACGGATACTCGGTGTGGCCTCGCATGTGCAGATCAGCAGTCCCAACAATCAGTTATTGGACTGGCGCGGCGCGGCCATGCAAGCGCGCAGTAATCCCGAGGTGGTGGCTGTTGCGCCTTTCGTCAACGCGCAGGGCATGTTGTCTTATGCGGGCACCGTGCGCGGTGCGCTCGTGCGCGGCATCGAACCCGGTATGGAAAATACGGTCGCCGATATCGGCGAGCATATGCGCTCCGGGCGTTTCGACGCGCTTCGCCCCGGTGAATTCGGCATCATCCTCGGTTCCGATCTCGCGCATTCGCTCGGCGCCTTCGAGGGCGACCAAGTGACGCTCATCGCGCCGCAGGGGCTGGTTACGCCGGCCGGTTTGATTCCGCGGCTGAAAACCTTCCGCGTCGTCGGCACCTTCGAAGTGGGGCATGCGGAATTCGATAGCGGCCTTGCGCTGATTCACATCGCCGATGCGCAGCGGCTCTACCAAATGGGCGATGCGGTCTCGGGTATCCGCCTCAAGCTCAAAGACCTGTTTCGTGCGCCGGCCGTGTCGGTGCAGATGCTCCAAACGCTGCAAGGCGATTTTTATGTGAGCGATTGGACGCGGCAGTTCAGCAGTTTCTTCCGCGCGGTGGAAATCGAAAAGCGCATGATGTTCATCATTCTTACGCTCATCATCGCCGTCGCCGCGTTCAACGTCGTCTCGACATTGGTGATGGTGGTGACGGACAAACAATCGGATATCGCGATTTTGCGGACGCTTGGCGCGAAGCCGTCGAGCATTCTTAAGATTTTTATGGTGCAGGGTTCCATCATCGGTGTCATCGGCACCTTGCTCGGCGTCACCCTTGGATTGGCCATCGCGCTCAACATCGATGTGCTCGTGCCCGCGATTGAACGCGCGTTGAGCCTCAAGTTTCTGTCCAAAGACGTCTACATGATTCCGGAGCTACCTTCGGAAGTGCGTTGGGACGACATCATCACCATTTCCATCGTCTCGCTCGTGCTGTCGCTGCTGGCTGGGCTTTATCCCAGCTGGCGGGCGGCGCGTGTGCGTCCCGCCGAAGCCTTGCGCTACGAATGAACGAGATCATCCTTTCTTGCCGCGGCCTTGCGAAGGTCTATGAAGAAGGCGGCCGTGCCGCCGTCAAGGTATTGAGCGATGTCGACCTCGATATCGGCGCTGGTGAAGTGCTGTCCATCGTGGGCGCTTCGGGATCGGGCAAAAGCACCTTGCTGCATTTGCTCGGCGGACTCGATGTGCCGACCGCGGGGCAGGTCACCATCCTCGGTTCGCCGATGAATGCGCTCTCCGATGCCGAACGCGGCGAGCTACGCAATCGCGCCCTCGGCTTTGTCTATCAGTTCCATCATCTTTTGCCGGAATTCAGCGCACTCGAAAATGTCGCGATGCCGCTACTCATCCGCCGTATGTCGAAACGCGATGCGTTGGATCAGGCCGCTGCCATGTTGAAGGAAGTCGGTCTGCGTGAGCGCTTGAGTCATCGGCCCGGCGAACTTTCCGGCGGCGAGCGTCAGCGCGCGGCGATTGCGCGCGCCTTGGTGACCAAACCCGCTTGCGTGTTGGCGGATGAACCCACGGGCAATCTCGATCGCAAAACCTCGGCCGGGGTCTTCGAGTTGATGCTGGAGTTGAATCGCTTACATCGCACGAGCTATGTCATCGTGACGCACGATCCGACGCTCGCCGCTCGCACGCAGCGCCGGCTCCGATTGCAGGACGGCGTGCTCGTTCAGGAAGCGTGAACTCGCGCGGCGCGTTTTCTCTTCCGCCGCCGCCAGGTCATCCGTACCCATTCACCCCAGCCGTAATACACCGCGACGTACCCTAATACGGCCAACGCCACGCCGAGTATTGCCAAGCCGAGGGCGAGGGGCTTGCCGTAGTAGATCGCCCATTTCCAGACGCCGCCGAACCACGCGCCCAGTTCGGCAAAGCTGAAGGGCGGCGGTGGTGTCATGTTGCCGGGCCCGTCGATAAACACGGAGCCGATTTCATAAGCGGCCCAATAGATCGGCACGATGGTGAAAGGGTTGGTGTAAAGCGTCATCAGGATTGCCACGGGCAGGTTCACGCGCAGCGGTACCGAGAGCAAACCGGCCGTGAGCATTTGAAAGGGGGCGGGCAGAAGGCCGGCAAACAAGCCGACCGCGACGCCTCCTGAGACCGACCGACGGTTCAAATGCCAGAGATTGGGGTGATGCAGAAAACGCCCGAAGCGGGAGAAAAAACGGTTCTCCTGAATGCTTTCGTGGCTGGGAAGGTACTTCCGGAAATATTTGCGGGGCATTGCTTCCCTCTATGCGCGGTGCGCCGCTGCAAGAGGCCTGGATGTAAGTCTGAGATTTTAGCCAAAATCGCGCCTTCTATTTCCATGGAGTGCTCTTGCGCCTCTTTGTTCTCGGTTTTGCGTTCGGCACCTGGCTCTTGCAGCAGCAGGCGACTTTAGCGGGCGGCGATTGGTTGATCTGTCTCGCCCTTGCCGGCATTGCCCTC
>DATEOW010000166.1:0-44715 GCA_035273665.1 Burkholderiales bacterium
GGCCTTCTCTTTACTCGTGAATAAGCCGGTGCACTCGAACACGACGTCGACGTTCAGGTCCTTCCAAGGCAGCTCGGCAGGATTACGCTTGGCGCACACCCGAATGCGATCGCCGTTAACGATGAGGTCTTCACCTTCAACGGCGACGGTGCCGGGAAACTTGCCGTGCGCGGTGTCATAGCGCGTCAAATGCGCATTTGTCTGCGCATTGCCAAGATCGTTAATCGCCACGATCTGAATATCGTGTTTCTTGCCGCCTTCGTAGTGCGCGCGCAAGATATTGCGGCCAATGCGGCCATAACCGTTAATCGCAACTCGAATCGTCATCTAACGCTCCCGCGAGAAAACTACAGTACCGATTTCACGGCGTTTGCAACCGCGTCTGCCGTGATACCAAAGAATTTAAACAAGGCGGGCGCGGGCGCCGATTCACCGAATCGGTCAATACCAACAACCGCGCCTTCCAATCCAACATATTTGCGCCAGAAATCCGTAACGCCCGCTTCTACGGCCACTCGTGGCAGCCCGGGAGTCAACACGCTTTGTCGATAAGCGGCATCCTGCCGGTCGAACACGTCCGTACAAGGCATGGACACCACACGCGAGGCGATGCCGGCTTGCGCTAGTTGTGCCTGCGCATGCATCGCCAATGGCACTTCGGATCCGGTAGCGATAATGATTGCACGCGCATCGGGTGCATCGGAGAGCACATAGCCGCCGCGCCGAATGTTGGCGATCGTTTGCGCGTCGCGTTTTTGAAATTCGACGTTCTGCCGGCTGAAAAGCAATGCTGCGGGGCCGTCGAGTCGTTCAATTGAAGCAATCCATGCGACGGCGGATTCGACGGTGTCGCCCGGGCGCCATACATCGAGATTCGGGATGAGGCGCAAGGCGGAAGCATGTTCGACCGACTGATGCGTCGGGCCGTCTTCACCAAGTCCTATGGAGTCGTGCGTATACACAAAAATGACGCGTGCTTTCATCAACGCCGCCATGCGCACGGCGTTGCGGGCATAGTCGGAAAAGGTGAGGAAGGTGCCGCCGTAGGGGATGAAACCGCCGTGCAGCGCGATACCGTTCATCACGGCGCTCATACCGAACTCGCGCACGCCGTAATTGATGTAGTTGCCGCCCCCCGTGTGTCCACGGACGGGTTTCGAAAGCGAGCAATTCGTAAGATTCGAACCGGTGAGATCCGCAGAGCCGCCCAGAAACTCCGGAAGCGCGGGCGTCAGCGCCTCAATCGCAATTTGCGACGCTTTACGCGTTGCAACGGTTTCCGCTTTTGCGTTCACCGCTTCGATCAAACCTGTCGTTACTTCCGTCCAGTTTGCGGGCAATTTGCCGGTCATGCGCCGCGTGAATTCCGCAGCAAGCTGCGGGAAAGCCTTTGCATAAGCGTCGAATCGCCGGTCCCATTCGGTTTGCAAGTTAACGCCGGCAGGCCGCGCATCCCAGTTCTTATAAACATCCTGCGGAATTTCAAAGGGGGGATGGTCCCAGCCAATCGCCTTGCGCGTGAGCGCGATTTCATCTTTGCCCAAAGGGGCGCCGTGCGCGTCGTGCGTGTCGGCTTTATTCGGCGACCCTTTGCCGATCACTGTTTTGCAGCAGATGAGTGAAGGACGATCGTTCACCGCTTGAGAAGCGCGAATCGCGGCGTCAACGGCAGCAACATCATGACCATCGACGTCGGCGACAACATGCCAGCCGTAAGCTTCGAACCGCTTCGGCGTGTCGTCACCGAACCAAGGTTGCGTATGCCCGTCGATGGAAATCTTGTTGTCGTCCCAAAACGCGATGAGCTTGCCTAGACCCAGCACGCCCGCAAGGGCGCAGGATTCATGCGAGATGCCTTCCATCAGACAACCGTCGCCCATGAAGACATAAGTGTAGTGATCGATGATGTCGTGACCAGGACGATTGAACTCCGCCGCCAATAGACGTTCGGCCAGCGCCATGCCGACCGCATTGGAAATGCCTTGGCCGAGCGGACCGGTAGTCGTTTCCACCCCTGGCGCGTAACCGACTTCCGGATGCCCGGGCGTTTGCGAATGCAATTGACGGAAAAGTTTTAATTGCTCGATGGGCAATGCATAGCCCGTCAGATGCAATAAGGCATAGAGCAGCATCGAGCCGTGTCCGTTTGAAAGCACAAAACGATCTCGGTCGAACCACTTCGGGTCTGCAGGATTGTGTCGCAGATGATTGCGCCACAAAGCGAGGGAGATCTCTGCCATTCCCATGGGCATGCCGGGGTGGCCGGAATTAGCGGCCTGTACGGCGTCCATCGCCAAGGCGCGAATAGCGTTCGTCATATCGCGCTGCTGCACAGCGTCGAGGGGAGCGGGTGGCACGGATCGAGTCATGAGGACCGGAGAGGGCTGGAGGGCGTTCGACGCCATCCGGAAAGCGTTGAATTATCGCTGATCGCGGGGGATTTTTCCATCGCAAGGCGCCGATAGCAGGCCTGCTCCTATAATTTGCGGCTGTCCGAATCAAAGCGATGAGCAAGCATGAAATTAGCCTTTCTGGGTTTAGGGGTAATGGGTTTCCCCATGGCTGGGCATTTGGCCTCCAAGGGCGCTGATGTACGGGTCTATAACCGCACGGCCGCAAAAGCTGAGGCGTGGTGTGCGAAATACGGTGGCGCCTCCGCCGCGACACCTGCCCGAGCAGCAGAAGAAGCTGACATTGTTTTCGCCTGCGTGGGCGGGGACGAAGACCTGCGCGCAGTCACACTCGGACCAAAGGGTGCTTTCTCGACAATGCACGGGGATACTATTTTCGTGGACCACACCACGACCTCCGCGGCCATTGCCCGCGAGCTCTACAGCACGGCACAAGGCCTCGGCTTTCACTTCCTGGATGCGCCCGTGTCAGGCGGTCAGGTAGGCGCGGAGCAAGCCAAGTTGACCGTCATGGTCGGTGGGGAGCAGAGAATTTTTGAACGAGCGCGCCCCTATATCGAGTCTTATGCGCGTGCCGTGACGCACATGGGCCCGGCGGGTTCGGGGCAACTCACGAAGATGGTCAATCAAATCTGTGTGGTGGGCGTGATGCAGGGCTTGGCGGAAGGGATCAACTTCGGTCAGCGCGCCGGACTCGACATGCATCGGGTGCTGGAGGTTTTGGGCAAAGGTGCGGCAACGTCCTGGCAAATGGAAAACCGCGGCGGCACGATGATCGAAGGCAAATTCGATTTCGGATTTGCCGCCGATTGGATGCTGAAAGACCTGGAGATCTGTCTGGATGAAGCGGCGCGCAGTGGTGCGGCCCTCGAACAAACGGCACTGATCAAGAATTACTTTTCTCAGTTGCACGACGCTGGAAAAGGTCGATGGGATTTCTCTGCCTTGATCGACCGACTACGTTGACTGAGTGGACTGCATCAGACCGCTATATTGATCGACTATGCGCCCAAAGATATCGCTCGCGCCGAAGGAAGCGAGTCGATGCCCAAGAAGCTGAAATCCGGTTCCGGATGCACACCATTCATCATATCCGCGATGGCGCGTGCCGATCCGCAGGCCATGGTCCAGCCGAGCGTGCCGTGGCCCGTGTTGATGTAAAGATTGGGATAGCGCGTTACGCCAATCACCGGAAGATTGCTTGGCGTTGACGGCCGCAAGCCTGTCCAATATTCCGCCTGCTCCCCATGCCCCGCGTGCGGAAACAATTCGAATGTTCGTTTGACCAGCGCTTCACACCGAACGACATTGAGATCGGTGTTGTAACCGTTGAGCTCCGCGGTGCCCGCCACTCTTAAGCGCTGTCCCAGGCGCGAAAACACAATCTTGTGCGATTCGTCGGTCAGACTGACCGTGGGCGCCTCGTCGTCGTCTTCCAGAGGAATGGTGATCGAATAGCCCTTCGCCGGATAGACAGGAATATGCAAACCAAGCGGGCGAAGCAACAAGGTGGAATAACTCCCCATGCACACTACATAGGCGTCGGCGTTGACCGCCTCTTCTTCACCGGCTTCATCCGAAACGATAACACTTGCAACGCGCCCGCCTTCCGCTTCCAGACGTCGAATGGGACAGTCATAGCGAAAGCGCACGCCGCGATCCTCCGCCATGCACGCGAGCGCCTGGGTGAATTTCATCGCGTCGCCTGATTCGTCTCCGGCGGTGAACGTGGCACCGACGAGCTTATCGGCGAAGTGACGCAAGGCCGGCTCGATGAGCACAGCGTCTGCCGGTGTCTTGATCTCGCGCTCTACACCCATTTCGCGCATCAGCGCCGCCTGGCGGCAAGCCAAATCGAAATCCGCTTGCTCCGTATAGAAATGCAAGATGCCGCGGGTCAGTTCGTCGTATTGGATACCCGTGGACAGGCGCAGCTCACGCAATTGCGCCCGGCTATAGAGCGCGAGGGCCAGCAAGCGCCGCGTGTTTCGAATGGTGCGGACCGGAAGGCACTCAAGAAGAAAACGCAAACCCCACAGCCACTGTTGCGCATCGGCGCGCGCGCGGAAGAGCAAAGGCGCGTCTTCCCGTCCCAACCAGCGCAGAATTTTTTTCGGTGCGTTGGGGTTTGCCCAAGGCTCGGCGTGGCTCACCGAAATCTGCCCGCCGTTGGCAAAACTCGTTTCCAGCCCCGCCGCGCCTTGGCGTTCGTAAACGGTGACCTCGTGTCCCGCTTGAGAGAGATACCAGGCGCTCGCGGTGCCGATGACTCCGCCGCCCAGTACTGCGACTCGCATTTTGCTGACTCCGCTACAGCGATGTAACTGCCGACGATGTAACTGCCGACGATGTAACTGCCGACGATGTAACTGCCGACTTATGGCAGTTCATTTTAGTTCGGCTATCTGCTTGCCGCTGCGATTTGTTGACGTTGTTCGCCCAGCCCATCAATGCCCAACATCAACACATCACCGGGTTTTAAATAGAAAGGCGGCCGCTGGCCCATACCGGATCCAGCCGGCGTTCCTGTGGTGATGATGTCGCCGGGCATCAAGGTCATGTATTGGCTCAGATGGGAAATGATTTGCGCCACGGTGAAAATCATGCCGTGCGTGCTCCCCGATTGCATCCGTTCGCCGTTGAGATCGAGCCACATCTCGAGTGCCTGAGGATCGGGTACTTCATCGGCTGTCACGAGCCAAGGACCGATTGGTCCGAAGGTGTCCGCGCCCTTGCCTTTGTCCCACTGACTGGTGACGAATTGCCAGCCGCGTTCTGAAACATCATTCACGATGGTGTAGCCGGCGACATAGTCCAGCGCCGCTTCTTCAGAAACGTTCCGTGCGCGGGTGCCGATAACGACGCCCAATTCCACTTCCCAGTCGAGTTTGGTGGCACCCACCGGTTGCACGATGTCGTCGTTGGGACCGCTGATGCAGGTCGTCGCTTTCATGAATACGACGGGTTCCGGCGGGATGTCCTGGTCCGCCTCGGCAGCATGATCGGCGTAGTTCAGACCAATGCCGATGAATTTGGTGATGCCGGTATAGGGCACACCATAACGCGGGTCCGTGCGCACGAGCGGTAGCGATTCGGGCCGAATGCGCCGCAGCTTCGCAAGATTGCGAGGCGCCAACATTTCTTGATCGATGTTGGGAATTACTTCGGACAAGTCGCGCAGCTGACCTTGGGAATCGATCATGCCCGGCTTTTCATAGCCGTTTTTGCCGTAGCGACACAGTTTCATATTCTTTCTCCCGTGGAAGGAGGCGTTTGGTCTGGACGCTTGTCTCTTGGAATCACACCCCAAAAGGAAGGAAGGTGTGGATTTGAATTTGCGTCGGCGGCGATTATAACAGCCGAATTGCTGTTTTTTTAGGATTTTCTGCATTGCAACAATGACATGCGAAAGCTTGGCCTGCGGAATACAAGTTCGCCTTTGATTTTTGGCTATAAACAATCGAGGGAAGGGTGTGACTTGTTTCCGGCAAGTGGGGAAATCTCAACGTGACCATTGTCACGACTGCCGTTTTGCGTCACCCGCTGACTCTATGCGTCTGGCATATTCACACGCATAACGAGAACAATCCTGCTGTACCGGACCGGTGGCTACGTCTGCCACTGGATTAAAGCCGGGAGAAGACGATATTTGTATTAATGGCCGAACCGAGCGCGGAGTACACCGCCCTCGCCGCGGGCGCGGCGGGCCGTTCGACCGGGCTGAAGAATATGGAAAATTTTTTAACTGGTGCGGCGCAGACAGCCGACACTCGCCCACGTCCCTCGACTGAGTCGAAGGCGCTACTCAGTCAATGCAAGGAACTGGCTCGCGCTCGCTTGAGCCGAATCATTTCTGAGGCGCTCGATAAGGTTGAAAACGACCTCTTTACGCTGGCCGATAACACCGCTTCGCGCACCGAACAACAGGTGTTGCTTGAGGCGATGGCGCAAGTGAAACAGTATCGCGGCGACATTGCCGGGGCGTTCGATCAGTGTTTCCTGGATATCTTCGATCGCCGCCTGAACGCAAAGCGCGAAGCGCTTAGCCAAACTCAGAATCTGACGCTTGAAGACCTCTCTCTCGTCGGGGACGACGCCATCGAGGAAAAACTGGCGATCAACGAACTCGCGCGCAAAACGCGAAACGGCCTGGACCCCGATCAAGTCATGGGTATTCGCGCACGCTTCGGTCATCTGCTGGCTCAGGAAGCGCTGGACGATGACTCGAACCCCCTGTCCGCCGAAGTGATCTTTGAAGCACTGAAGCAAGCGTGCGCAAAAATCCCCGGTGAGTTCGCGGTAAAGCGCTCACTGCTCAATGCCTTTCAGCCTTATGTCGCCGCCGGCATGCGAAACATGTACGCCGATGTGAATCAAAACTTGATCGCTCATCACATTCTTCCGCGCATCAAGCATCAAGTGCAGCGGTCGCATGCGCCCCTGCACGCCAGCCAGCAAATGGGCTTAAGCCAAATGCTCGCAAACAGTCAGGCAATGGGAACGAGTCAAGGCATGGGCATGCCCGGAATCGCAGGTGTGCCGGGTGCCATGGGTATGGGCATGGGCAACATGGCCATGTCCGGCCAAGTCGATTTATCCGCGCTTCTCGCCAGCGTGCTGAGCGGGCCGCCCGGCGCCCGTCAGCAAGTGGCAATGATGATGTCGGACCCCTCGCGTTACTCGCTGGACAATGCGATGGCGACGCCGGCAACGCCCGCATTGGTGAATTCGCTTTCGCAATTGCAGGCCAACGTTGCCGCCGGCATGTACGAGGGGCATGCCGATTATCTAGCCGCGCTCGATCAGCAGGTGCGCAGCCAAAGCCATCCGCTCGATCAGCTGACCATAGAATTAGTGACGATGGTGTTCGACTACATCCTCGACGACAAGGATGTGCCGGAAACGGTGAAAGGCGAAATTTCGCGTTTGCAGATCGTCGCTGTAAAAGCCGCGCTGCTGGATCGCACCTTCTTCGCCCGCCGTCAGCATCCGATGCGTCAATTGCTCGACCGCATTGCGGGCGCCGCGCAAGACCCGGAGATCGATACCCGTCCGGAATCGCGATTCATCGGCGATCTGCGCGGGATTACCGCTCGTACCATTGAGCGATTCGACGATGATCTGGACGTGTTCCGCGTGGCCTTGGAAGAACTCGAACAAGCGATTTCCAATACCACAGCCGTGCAGCGCAACCAAGTGGAAACCGCTTCGGTTAAGTTGGTGCGAGAGGAAGAACGCGAAGCCGCACACACCACCGCGATGGCCGAAATTCGCAAGCGCCTGACCCGCAAAACGCCTGGCTTCGTGAGGGAGTTTCTCTACGAGTGGTGGAGCCAGGTTCTTGTCGAAGCACGCGTGAATGAACGTCAAGGGGACGATTCATGGGACCAGCGTCTGGGAATCGTGGAGGCGCTCGTATGGAGCGTCTCTCCGCTTAAAACAGCCGAAGTACAGAAACTGGCGTCGATGCTTCCTGGCTTGATGCGGAGTGTATTGCGCGGCATGAATGCAATCGAAATGGCCGCCGACGCAAGACATCTGTTCTTCACTCAATTGATGCAGACGCATACTTCCGCCATCAACACGGCTAAGGCATTGTCTCGTTCCGGCGAAATGACGATTAAAGAGCTCAACGAGTCAACCGCCGAAATAGAGTCCGAAGAAGCGCCGGAACAAGAGCCGATGGCGCAAAGTGCACCGGTGGACACGGTCAGCGGTTTTGACGCGGGTGATCTCTATTTGCACTCTGTTAAGTCCCTGGAACGCGGTTCAGTCGTGGAGTTCGTGGACGGCGAGACGATCATACGGTCGAAGCTATCCTGGATCAGTCCGAAGCACACCATTCTGCTTTTCACTTCGAGCACCGGCGCGGCGAAGCAATACAGCCCCACGGCCCTCGCAGAAGCATTAAAAACCGGCAAAGTCCGGATCGTCGAAGAGGTCGAAGCATTGATCGACCGAGTCGTCGGTGCGATTGTGAACGAGCAAGCCGCACAGCCGACGGTGCAGTGAGACTCAGCCATCGAGCCGCTCGCTCAGCCATTCGCCCGCATGTGTGAGCATGTCGGGCGAAATCTGGTGAGCGGTTGGGTATTCCCGGTAGACCAAATCGACCTCCAGGCCGAATAAAAACTCTCTGCTCGAACGGGCTCTGCCGATGGGCACCACATCGTCGTGCAAGCCGTGTCCCATAAAAATCTTCGCGCCTCGAATCGTCTCAGCCTGTGCAATGCTGCCGCCGAGTTCGCGCATTACCCGACCACTCAAGGCAAGCGTGCCGCGGACACGTTCAGGAATCGTCAAGGCAAGGGAAAGCGCCAAGGTTGCGCCCTGACTAAAGCCGAGGACGAACACCTTGCTCGGGTCGATGGCGTGTGCATCGATCATTTCATCGATGAAACGTGCCACTCGGTTGCGGCTTTGACGCTCTTCTCCCTCATGCACGATCGGGCCACCGGCGGTATGCGCTACTCGGTACCACCCATATGCGCCTGCGTCGACGCGAAGCGGTCCGCGAACACTTGCAATATGAATACGCTCGTCGAGATAAGGCACGAGGCCCAACAGGTCCCCTTCATTGGCGCCAAAGCCATGGAGCATGACCAATAACGCGGGCGGTCCAGGCATGCCTCGCCGGGCATGAACGAATTCATAACTCAGCGCCGCGTCATGGTTGACCGCGCTCTCACCAATACCAAGATTCCAGACGCCGGGTGGCGTTGCGCTCATTCTTTTCTGACTTTTGCGGAGCGCCACTTTATCGAGCAGCCTATGGACGCGAACTGGGTCGCCGGCCCTTTACCGGTCGCGGCGATTTGCTTCATCGCCTCGAACAACTCGCGCCGGGCGTTCGGCACCGGATCTCTGCGCGATTCGTCGAGACGGCCGTGGTATTGCAGTTTGAGCGCCGCGTTGAAACCGAAAAATTCCGGGGTACACACCGCACCGTATTGCTTCGCGACCATTTGGGTGTCGTCCAGCAAATAGGGGAAGGGGAAACCATAGCGCTTGGCGACGATCTGCATATTGGCAAAGGAATCCTCCTCATGTTCCGCCGGGTCGTTGGACATGATGGCAAC
Source organism: Burkholderiales bacterium (assembly GCA_035273665.1). Classification (GTDB taxonomy): domain Bacteria; phylum Pseudomonadota; class Gammaproteobacteria; order Burkholderiales; family SG8-39; genus DATEEW01. The sequence goes on from DATEOW010000166.1 coordinate 9,491, forward strand.
AGAGCCGACGCCTTGCTTCTGCAACTCAAGACAGTCTCGGACGATGCGATCGCGGATCGATTTGACGAAGGGACAATGGTTGCAGATGAACATCAGCAAGAGTCCCTTTGGACCCTTGACCGTGCTCAGGTCGTAACGTTTTCCGTCTACGCCCATCAAGTCGAAGTCGACTGCGGGCCAGTCGAACTGACATACTGTAGATTCAACGGCGGCCATCGCGCATCCCCTCGTTACAATGCACCTCAAGCCTACCCCAATGCCTTTTGAAGCCATAGCAGGATGAACGATTTTTCTTCGCCACGGCCGGCGCCCAGACTCTATTGCGAACTGCCCCTAGCGGCCGGCGCTCGGATCGAGTTGCCGGAAAGGGCCGCGAAACATGTGCAGGCGCTTCGTTTGCGTGTAGGCGACGCGCTGACATTATTCTCCGGGGACGGCAGAGAGTGGGCGGCGAAGCTTAGAACACTCAGCAAACGGAGTACCGAAGCCGAGGTCGGCCCGCCCTCCGAAATCGAGCGTGAATCGCCGTTGGAAATCCATTTGCTCCAAGGCATATGCGCGGGGGACCGCATGGATCTCGTTCTGCAAAAGGCGACGGAGCTGGGTGTAACGAGCATTCAACCGCTCGTGACCATCCGCTCCATCGTGCGCCTCTCTTCCGATCGGCAGGAAAAGCGGGAGGCGCACTGGCAGAACGTGGTGATCGCAGCCTGCGAACAATGCGGCCGGAATCGGATTCCCTTAGTAAAGCCGAGTCTAGGATTGAACAACTACCTAAGCGAGCCGCCTCAAGACGGCGCTCTACGCATCTTGCTTTCGCCGGACGGAAGCACTCGCTTGCGGGACCTCCCTAGGCCGACGACTCCGCTCCACGTATTAATCGGGCCGGAAGGGGGTTTGGCCGGCGATGAAAGACAGCTCGGCATGGAGCTGGGCTTTGTCTCCGTGCGCTTCGGTCCCCGCATCTTGCGTACAGAGACTGCGCCGCTGGCCGCAATGGCGGCCATGCAAGCGCTCTGGGGAGATTGCTAAAGCGCTGCCAATCGAGCGTGCATGCCTTAGACTATGGATTCCCTTCCACGAGCGAATGCCATGAATATGCCCTCGCGCCCGAATGAGCAACAGACTCTGCAGAGCGATTTGCAATTCGTTCAATGGTTTCGTTCGGTCGCGCCCTATTTTCATACCTTCCGCGGCAAAACATTCGTGGTCGCATTCGGCGGAGAGGTGGTGGACGAAGGCCAGTTCACCGGTCTTGCCCACGATCTAAATCTATTGCATAGCGCCGGGATCCGTGTCGTCGTCGTCCATGGATCGCGCCCGCAAATCGAATCGCAGCTCGCCCAGCGCAATGCCACGTCGCAGTACCACGAAGGCTTGCGCATCACCGACCAAGTCGCGTTGGAATGCGTGAAAGAAGCGGTCGGTCTGCTACGCGTCGAGATTGACGCACTACTTTCACTTGGTCTGCGCAATACGCCGATGGCCGGCGGGGTTATCAACACGGTTTCCGGAAATTTCATCACCGCGCAGCCGATGGGCGTTTACGAAGGGGTGGATTATCAGTACAGCGGAACGGTGCGGAAAATCGATGCAAAGGCGATTATCGGTTGCCTCGACGCCGGCAACATCGTCATCGTCTCGCCCATCGGTTACTCGCCCACCGGAGAGGTTTTCAACCTGTCGATGGAAGACGTGGCGGTGGCAACGGCGCGCGCACTTCAGGCGGAAAAACTGATCTTCTTTGCGGATGACATGGTGCATAACGATGCGGAAGAAGTGCAGCCGGAATTGTCCGCCCAGGAAGCCGAGGCGCTTCTGGAAGGCGACAGCCTCACTCCCGATACGCGCCTCTACCTTGCTCATGCGGTAGAAGCGGTCCGGGGCGGAGTGCCGCGCGCACATGTGGTCACCCGCAACACCGACGGTGCATTATTGATCGAACTGTTTACGCATGAAGGCTCCGGCTGCATGGTGACGGCGGATAAGCTCGAACGGATGCGCCGCGCCACGATCGACGATGTAGGCGGCATTATTCAATTGATTGAACCGCTGGAATCGGACGGCACATTGGTACGCCGCAACCGGGAAATGCTTGAGCGCGAAATCGGTCGCTTTACCGTGCTCGAACACGATCAGATGATTATCGGCTGCGCAGCGTTGTATCCTTTTGCCGCAACCCAAGCGGGGGAACTGGCATGCCTAGTCGTGAAGTCGGAATACCGGGATACCGGCCACGGCGAAAAATTGATGCAAGCTATCGAAGCCCAGGCGCGTAACGCCGGCATGCATAAGCTATTTTTACTGACGACGCGCACGGCTCAATGGTTCGTCGAACGTGGGTATCACGAAGAATCGATCGATACCCTGCCCGAAGAAAAGCGGGATCTTTATAATTTCCAGCGGCGGTCCAAAGTACTGGTGAAGCCCCTGATTTGATTTCGGAGTAGGCCATGACTAGAACGGTGCAATGCATAAAACTGGGACGCGAGGCCGAAGGCCTTGAGTTTCCGCCGGTGCCCGGCGCGATCGGCAAGCGCATATACGAGAATGTGTCGAAGGAAGCATGGCAGCAATGGGTCCGCCACCAAACCATGCTTATCAACGAGAATCGCTTGAACTTAGCGGACCTTAAAGCGCGGCAGTATCTGGCTGAACAAATGGAGAAGCACTTCTTCGGCCAAGGAGCGGATGTGGCTGCGGGTTACGTGCCACCGAGCGAGTAAAAACCTTATTCGCTCAAAGGCCCGCTTCGCGGGCCTTTTGATTTGCACTACTGCCCGACCGGTCGGTCGAAGTCGGAGGTATAGAGGTGCCGCACGTCGCGGCCTTCCACCATATAGATCACATACTCCGCCATATTCTTGGAGTGGTCGCCGATGCGCTCAAGTGCTTTGGCCACGAATAAGACTTCCAAGCACCGACTGATCGTGCGCGGGTCTTCCATCATGAAGGTGATGATCTGACGGAGAATCGAACGGAATTCGTTGTCTACCACTTCGTCCTGCCGAACAACCTGTTGCGCTGCCTGCACGTCCAATCGCGCAAAACAATCGAGCGCCTTACGTAACATTGCCAGCGCCAACTCGGCAACATGCTTGATTTCGAGCCGCGGCATGTGAAGGCGCTCGGCCTCATGTATCAGCTTTGCCATACGAGCGATTTTTTCCGCTTCATCGCCGATTCGCTCCAGATCGGTGATGGTCTTCACCACAGCAATGATCAATCTCAGATCGCTTGCAGCCGGCTGTCGACGCGCAATGATATGGCTGCACGCTTCGTCGAGCTCGACTTCCATACTGTTGACGCGGTGATCGTTCTTTTTAACGAGCTCGATCTCTTCCATATTCCCGCTGCCCAGCGCATCGACCGCTCTTTGAATTTGTTCTTCGACAAGGCCGCCCATTTGCAGCACGCGCGTGCGTACGGCTTCGAGTTCGGCATCAAACTGCTTGGAAATATGCTCGGTCATCGCTTTTGTTCTTTCATCAATGCAGTCTAGGATAGCACCGTGACAGCTTTGTGACAGCTAAGCTCGCAGTCGCGTTTCAACGCCTTGGGGCGTACCGAGCAGGAGCACATCGGCCGGCCGTTGAGCAAACAATCCGTTGCTCACGACACCGACAATATTGTTGATACGGCTTTCCAACCCGGTGGGCTCGAGAATCTCAAGACCGGCGACGTCCAAGATCAGATTCCCATTATCCGTTTTAAAGCCTTCGCGCAGAGCGGGATGCCCGCCCAGCTTCACGAGCTCCCGCGCCACATACGAACGCGCCATGGGAATCACTTCGACCGGCAGCGGAAAACGCCCCAATACGCCGACCAATTTGCTGGCATCTGCGATGCAGACAAATTTTTGCGCTACAGCCGCGACGATCTTCTCGCGGGTCAGCGCGCCGCCACCCCCCTTGATCATATGCAGATGCACGGTAATTTCGTCCGCGCCATCGACGTAGACAGGGATCTCGTCCGCGCTATTGAGGTCCAGCACTGGAATGCCATGCGCTTTGAGGCGCTGGGCGCTTTGCTCCGAACTGGCGACAGCCCCGGCGATCCGGCTTTTTATTTTAGCCAACTCATCAATGAAAAAATTCGCGGTGGAACCAGTTCCGACGCCCACGATCTTATCGTCGACGACATGGGAAATCGCCGCGCGCGCCACAGCTTGCTTTAATTCGTTCTGCGTCATGCCAATCTTTCGACAGGGTCATTGTTCCCACATTCTAGCTTGTGTCAATTTCGCACACCGGCGCTTGACGACGTCATATTCTCCGTAGTCGACTTACCGCACTTGAACTAGAATCGAAGCTCCCTTGAATTTGCCGGATCTGATGTTGAAACCCGCGCTATTTCTGTGTTGTCTTTGCCTGCTGGGCGTGAATGTCCCGGCCGCCGCACAACTGTCCGGCCCGACCGCGGCGGCGCCGCCGCCGGTAAACGAAGACGGCGATCCGGTGCAAGGCTTGGTCATCGAAGCGCTTGGCACCGGTTTCAACCCCATCCGTTCCGGCGTTCTCGTACACGGTTTTCGCGTGGAACCGCAATCAGGCGCTCTCTTCGGCTATCGACGCGGAAACTGGCTCCTGAGTTCGACTGTTTCGCAATTCGAGGATTTCAATAGCGAGCCGACAACGGCGCTGGATATCGGGGCGAGTTACGGCATGGATCTGAGCCCTCGCCAGCGCTTGAGCCTCCAAGGCGGCGTTCGGCTCGATTTATCCCCCGGCCTTGGTCTGCGCGAACCGAATGCTCTAGCCCCTGGGGCGAGCGAGAATGGTCTTGGGTTGCGACTTTCGTGGCGTTACAGCTTCGACCGTAACCGCTTCGTATCGACGGTCCTGGGCTATGAACAAGGATTGGGCGGCGAAAACCTCGATGACGGCCTAGGCGACCGCAATACCACCACTTTCGGCACTTATTTCGGCTACCGCTTTCACTGAGGCGGCGATTCAGGCGGCGATTCGCTCAAGCCGCCTAGCGGTAGCGGACGCAAAAAGGCTCTCGCTTTTTCATGGCCGTTCGCGGCGGCAAGACGAAACCAATCGTAAGCCTGGCCGAAATCCGCTTCCACCCATAAGCCCTCAAAAAATATCAAACCGAGGTTGTACTGCGCCTGCGCATCGCGCTGGTCCGCTGCTCGCATAAGCCAAAGAATGCCGTGCGTCGCGTCTGCCTGGCTGGTTGCCGAACGCAGATAGAACAGCCCCAAGTTGAATTGGGCATCGATTTCCCCCGCATCGGCTGCTTGACGATAGAAGGCCTCGGCCCGCGCCCGATCCGTGGGCACACCGCGTCCATGCTCGTACATCGATGCCAAACGAAGCGCCGCTTGGGTATTACCGCTCTCGGCCTGCGCGCGCAATTTTTCGGGGTCTACACCTAAAGCTTCGACAGGCTGCAACCTGAGACTGCTCAAGAAAGATTCGATCGACACCTCGGCCGCTTCCGTTGAGTCGCCCGGCAGACCGCGCTCGCTCACGTTTGCATCGACGATGATCTTTGCTTGCCGGTGCCAACAACTTCTTCCAAACACCTCGATGAACCAAGCCGCTGCCAGAATGGATGCTTGATCGGCGCCCAACAAACTATAGCGCGTGCACCATGGCTCCGCACTTTCGAGTTGCTCTTCATGGCGCAGCAACTCAAAGCGTTTCAAGTCAATGTGTGCGCCTCGCTGGGTACGCATGTATTCAAGGAAGGCTTGCCCAGAAGCGAAGTCTTGCTCATGCGGCGTCGTGTTCACGGTCGCCACCGTCGCGCCACCGTCACCGCGCGGCCGTTTGACGAATACTGCGCGAGTGCGCGTCTTGCTGAAGCTCGCCCACTCGCCAATAGGCGGTGTGACGCTGAATCCGTCAAAGGCCCAGGGATGGCCGGGTTGAACAATTGGCGCCGCGGCTTGTCCGCGAACGTCGAAAGCAAACAGCGCAAAGCATGCCAAAACGCCGCGGCACCATTTCAACGTTGCTGCACCTGCTGCGCACGTTTAACGTAGTCCTGATATGCAGGCAGCGCAATCGCGGCAAGAATGCCAATGAGAAATATGCATATTGGTACAGCGAGGGCCAGCCAAATCGTTTTTTTCGTATTCGGTCGCACTTTCGGCCCCCATTGGTTTGGCCCATCCGTGCCTGGGACGAACCAGAACACCAATACCGCAAAGGGAATGAGGGAAATCAAAGACAGCCACCCGGACATATTGAAATCATGGCAGCGCTGAATGGCTAACATGAACTGCGTCACGATGATGGCAACCCAGCCGATCACCATAACAACCATTGAAAGGCCCGTGCTGACAGGAACGAGCACTGCCATCAACACCCCCATCAGACCTGCGATGAGGATATACAAGGCAAACGAATAACCAATGTAACGCAAGCGCCCTAAACGCCCAGACACCGCAAACATCTTAGGGTCTTGAAATTCCTCATCGGTATTCTGATCATCGACCTTGGCGCGTGGCGCCTGGTAAGGATTGACTGCAGCCATGTTTACTCCCCTTTTTTTAATTCCGTACAGCGATAGATTCTATTTTTTCTTCGGCACAAAAATATCGGTGATCGATCCCAGAGCCACTTCGGCAGCGAAGTTGGGCGTTTCCGATAAGGTCGGATGAGGATGCACGGTTAAGGCGATATCTTCCATATCCGCGCCCATTTCAAGCGCGAGTACCATCTCTGCGAGCAACTCCCCAGCGTTTACACCAACAATGCCGGCGCCGAGAATTCTTTTACTTTGCGGGTCGTAAACTAGCTTCGTCAAACCGTCGTCGCGACCGATGGATAAGGCGCGCCCGCTTGCGGCCCAAGGAAAACTCGCTTTTTCATAGGGAGTGCCATCCTTTTTGGCCTGCTCTTCGGTCAAACCCATCCAGGCGACCTCAGGATCCGTGTAAGCCACGGACGGAATGGTCAATGCGTCAAATGCGACTTTATGTCCGTCGATAACTTCCGCGGCGACTTTCGCTTCGTGCGTCGCCTTGTGCGCGAGCATCGGGTCGCCGCAGATATCGCCGATCGCATAGATATGCGACACATTGGTTCGTTGCTGTTTATCCACCGGAATGAAACCGCGCTCATTCACTTGAACGCCGGCTTTGTCTGCAGCGATATCGCGACCATTCGGGCGACGGCCTACGGCGAGCAAAACACGATCGTAGGTTTGCGGCGCCGGGACCGTCTTTCCCCCGCCGACTTGCTCAAAGCTTGCAACTAAACCTTCCTTCTTCGCCTCAAGCTTAGTCACCTTGGTATTGAGATAAATCGCTTCATACCGTTTTTGAATGCGTTTCTCCAAGGGTTTGACGATATCTCGGTCAGCGCCAGGGATCAGCCCATCGGCCAGCTCCACTACCGTGACTTTACTGCCGAGCGCGTCATAAACACATGCCATTTCCAAACCGATAATGCCGCCACCAATAACGAGTAGCCGCTTTGGCACGTCGGCAAGCGCAAGTGCGCCGGTCGAGTCGATCAAACGCGGGTCCTCATAAGGAAATCCTGGAATACGAGCGACGGAGGAACCGGCAGCAATGATGCAGTGCTTGAATGCGATGCGCTTATTGCCCTCGGTCGTTTCCACAAGCAATGAATGCGGCGATTCGAATTTGCCGATTCCCTGCAGCGTCGTGACTTTGCGTTGTTTGGCGAGACCGGTCAGCCCCTTCGTCAACTTACCTACAACGGATTCTTTCCAGCCGCGCAACTTGTCGATATCGATCTTGGGCTGAGAGAAGCTGATCCCATGTTCACTCATTTCCTCGGCTTCGGTGATGACTTTCGCGGCATGCAGCAGCGCCTTAGACGGGATGCAGCCGACGTTGAGACACACACCGCCCAACGATGCGTAACGCTCTACGAGTACGACTTTCTTCCCAAGATCCGCCGCTCGAAACGCAGCGGTATATCCGCCCGGGCCGGCACCGAGGACCAGCACTTCCGCGTCCATATCGGCAGCGCCGCCCATCTCCCCCGCAGTGTTCGAAGTCGAAGAGATTGGAGAAGCTGGAGGCGCCGTAAGGTTAACGGGGGAAGGGGCCGCCGTCGCGACAGGTGCCGCTTCGGCGCTCGCTTCCACACGCATGATCAGCATGCCTTCGTTAACGATGTCTCCTACTTTGACGAGGATATCCTTCACCACTCCGGCCTCGGGCGAAGGAATATCCATCGTTGCCTTGTCCGTCTCCAAAGTGATCAAGGAACTCTCTTTCTCGACTCGATCACCGGTTTTAACAAGGACTTCGATGACGTTGACGTCCTTGAAATCACCTATCGCAGGAATCTTGATATCGAGAAGAGCCATAAGGAACCGCCTAAAGCGTTGCGCGACGAAAGTCGGCGAGTAACTGGGACAGCAACACGTTGAAACGCGCCGCTGCGGCGCCGTCGATCACGCGGTGATCATAGGAGAGAGAAAGCGGCAACATGAGGCGTGGGACAAAGGCCTTTCCATCCCATACGGGTTTCATCACCGATTTCGACACGCCGAGAATGGCAACTTCCGGCGCATTAATGATTGGCGTGAAGTAACTTCCTCCGATGCCGCCAAGGCTGGAAATGGAGAAAGTCCCGCCCTGCATGTCTGTCGGTTTCAGCTTGCCCTCGCGCGCCTGGCGGGCGAGATCTGCAGATTCCTTTGCCACTTCAAGGATCCCTTTTTGATCGGCATCTTTCACGACCGGAACAACCAATCCATTCGACGTGTCTGCGGCAAAACCGATGTTGTAATAGTGTTTGACCACGAGGTTGTCGCCATCGAGCGAAGCATTAAACTCGGGATGGCTCTTCAACGCGGTTACGCACGCCTTGATGAGAAACGCCAGCATCGTCACCTTGACGCCTGAGGCTTCGTTTTCTTTATTCAGCTGTTGACGGAAGCTGTCCAGATCGGTGATGTCCGCTTCGTCATTGTTGGTGACATGGGGAATCATCACCCAGTTGCGCGAGAGGTTTGCACCCGAAAGCTTCTTGATGCGCGAAAGGGCTTGCACCTCAATCGGACCAAACTTGGCGAAATCGACGGCGGGCCATGGAATCACATTGAATCCACTGACCCCGCCACCCGTTGTAGGGCCGCGAGCAACCAGATTTTTTACCCAAGCCTGAACGTCGGTGACGAGAATCCTGCCTTTGGGCCCGCTGCCTCGCACTTGGCCCAAATCGATGCCGAGTTCGCGAGCGAACTTGCGCACCGACGGACTCGCGTGGGCTTTTAAACCATGCACAGGCTGCTCCATCGGCAGCGGCGGTGGGACGCGCTCGACAGGAGCCTCTTTGGTCGTCGTCGCCGCAGAAGCTACATTAGCTGGGGGCGCAGGCATTTTTGCCGGCGGTGCAGCGGCTGTAGACGTCGCCTCACTGATCTTGACCTCGCCGCTCTCTTCGATGACGAGCACTTCTGTGCCTTCCTTAACCTTGTCCCCAACTTTGACCTTCACTAGCTTGATTACGCCGGCATAAGGCGATGGAATCTCCATCGTGGCTTTGTCCGTTTCTAAGGTGAGCAACGATTGCTCTGCCGCAACGCTTTCTCCTGCCTTGACCAATACTTCGATAATGCCCGCTTCCTGAATGTCGCCAAGATCCGGAATGGTCACTGAACGCGTTGCCCCGGTCGTCGCAGACGACGTTTGCGGCGCTTTCGGCACCGCCGCTTGCTTGACTGTCTCTTGCTTAGCGTCCACTTTTGCCGGAGCCTTGGATGGAGGAGCGGGGTCTTGCTTTTGCACGGCAGCCGCTTCCTCAACGACAAGAATCGCTTTGCCTTGCGAGACTTTGTCGCCCACTTTGACTTTCACGTCCTTGATCACGCCGTTATACGGCGATGGAATTTCCATCGTCGCCTTATCGGTCTCCAAGGTGATTAGGGATTGTTCAGTGCTTACCTTATCCCCGGCCTTGACCAGCACTTCGATAATGCTTGCCTCGGCGATATCGCCGAGATCCGGTACAAGCACTTCCTTCATTGCGCCCATGCTTTCCTCACTGCGTTATGCGCGCGCGCCCATCTCTTGACGAGGCGCCCACGCAATCGCTTGTTGTTGGTATGGAGTCGTTTTAAACGGTGACGGGATTCGGTTTGTTCGGATCGAGGCCGTATTTCTTAATCGCATCGGCCACGACTTGCGCTTTCACCGTTCCCTCGTCAGCGAGTGCTTTCAGTGCCGCAACGACCACCCAGTAACGATTCACTTCGAAGTGATGGCGCAACTTTTCCCGCGTATCGGAGCGCCCATACCCGTCGGTGCCCAATACACGGAAGTTTTTGCCTTTGGGCATGAAGGGCCGGATCTGTTCGGCGAACACCTTCATGTAGTCGGTGGAGGCGATGACCGGACCTTCGCGGCCGGTCAACTGTTGTTCGACAAAAGACTTGCGCGGTGTTTCGGTCGGATGCAGCAGATTCCAGCGATCCGTATCGAGACCGTCCCGGCGCAGTTCATTGAAGCTCGGGCAGCTCCAGATATCGGCGCCCACATTCCAGTCTTTTTCGAGCAAGTCCCCCGCGGCAATCACTTCGCGGAAGATAGTGCCGGAACCCATCAGTTGCACGCGCTGTTTGCTCTTCTCGCCTTCCTTGAGCAAGTACATGCCTTTAAGAATGTTGGCTTGTGCATTTTTATCGGCGGCATCCGCCAGTGCGGGGTGCAGGTAGTTCTCGTTCATCAGGGTGATGTAGAAGAACACATCCTCTTGATTCGTCACCATGCGGCGCAGGCCGTCGTGAATGATTACCGCGACTTCATAGCCGAATGTCGGATCGTAGGACACGCAATTCGGCACCACCGAGGCAAGAACATGGCTGTGGCCGTCTTCGTGCTGCAGACCTTCGCCGTTGAGCGTGGTGCGGCCCGCGGTGCCGCCGAGCAGAAAACCGCGCGCGCGCTGATCGCCCGCCGCCCACACGAGATCGCCGACGCGCTGCAAGCCGAACATGGAGTAGTAGATGAAGAAGGGAATCGTCAGCACATTCGTATGGCTGTACGAAGTCGCCGCCGCGATCCAGGAGGAAATCGATCCGGCTTCGTTGATGCCCTCTTCGAGCACCTGTCCGGCCTTGTCTTCGCGGTAGTACATTACCTGGTCGCGGTCGACCGGCTCGTATTTCTGGCCGTCCGGGTTGTAGATGCCCAACTGACGGAACATCCCTTCCATGCCGAAGGTGCGCGCTTCGTCCGGCACGATGGGCACCACATATTGACCGATGTTCTTGTCGCGCAACAGCGCCGTGAGGCCGCGCACGAAAGCCATGGTGGTGCTGATCTCGCGATCATTCGCCTTGAGCAAGGCGTCGAATACGTCCAGAGCAGGCACTTCGGGAACCACCGCCGCTTTGGGACGCCGCTGGGGAATATAACCGCCGAGCGCCTGACGGCGCGCGTGCAGGTATTGCATTTCCGGCGAGTCGGCCGGCGGCATATAGAAGGGAAGTTCCTCGAGCTTGTCGTCGGGGATCGGGATGTTGAAGCGATCGCGAAAGGCACGGATGGAATCCATGTCCATCTTCTTCTGCTGATGCGAAGTCATCTTGCCTTCGGCGATCTTGCCCATGCCGTAGCCTTTGACGGTCTTCGCGAGAATGACGGTGGGCTGGCCTTTGTGTTCGCTCGCCGCCGCATAGGCCGCGTAGACCTTGTGCGGATCGTGGCCGCCTCGGTTCAGGCGCCAGATATCGTCATCGGTCATGCGCGACACCATTTCGAGCAGGCGCTGGTCCTTGCCGAAAAAATGTTTGCGTACATAGGCGCCGTCGTTGGCCTTGTAGTTCTGGTACTCGCCGTCGACGGTGTCTTCCATGACTTGTTGCAACACGCCTTCGGTGTCGCGTGCGAAGAGCGGATCCCAATAGGAACCCCAGATCACTTTGATGACGTTCCAGCCGGAGCCGCGGAACTCGCCTTCCAGTTCTTGAATGATTTTGCTGTTGCCGCGCACCGGGCCGTCGAGACGCTGCAGATTGCAGTTGACGACGAAAATGAGGTTGTCGAGTTTCTCTCGCGCCGCTAGACCGATCGCACCGAGCGATTCGGGTTCGTCCATTTCGCCGTCGCCGCAGAAGACCCAGACCTTGCGGTTCGCGGTATCGGCGAGGCCGCGCGCATGCAGATACTTCAGGTAACGCGCCATGTAGATGCCCTGGATCGGACCCAAGCCCATCGACACGGTCGGGAACTGCCAGAACTCCGGCATCAGCCAAGGATGCGGATAGGAGGAGATTCCCTTGCCGTCGACTTCGCGGCGGAAGTTGAGCAGTTGCTCTTCGGAGAGCCGGCCTTCGAGAAAGGCGCGCGCGTAAATGCCGGGCGCGCTGTGCCCCTGGAAATAGACGAGGTCGCCGCCGTGGCCTTCATGCGGCGCATGCCAGAAATGATTGAAGCCGATACCGAACAGCGTGCCCACTGAAGCGAAGCTCGCGATATGTCCGCCCAGGTCGCCTTCGGATTTATTCGCCTTCGCCACCATGATCATCGCGTTCCAGCGGCAGAAGGAACGGATGCGCTCTTCCATCGCGGAATCGCCGGGATGAGGCGTTTCCAGATGCGGCGGGATCGTGTTGATATAGGCGGTGTTCGCCGAGAAAGGAATGTGTGTACCGGAGCGGCGAGCTTGCTCGATCAGCTTGTCGAGCAGGTAATGCGCGCGTTCGGGACCTTCGTTTTCCAGAACGGCTTGCAACGCATCGAGCCATTCTTTGGTTTCCAGGACGTCCGGATCATTCGCGGCCGCGGGCAATTGAGGTACAGCGGACATAGAGCCTCCTATTCGCGCACACCGGGTCTTGTGACGGGGATCGCCCTCACCAAAACTCGCCGCGCTTGTCGTGTGGCCTGTTCGGGACACTAGGCGGATCGCGCCATGGGTCGAGTACAGGTTCGCTTGATTTCCGATTAGCGGACGAGCTTAAACCGCCAAGCTTGTGAGAGCAATTTGCCTCATCAATCTATCCAACACGAAGGCAAACGGGGCGGGCGGGCTTTTCACTAACCGGAAAGTCGTTCCGGATTATACAAATAAAGAGGCCGAACTCCAAGTGCACATGCCTCGGGCACAAAGGCTGCGAGGTGCTCGGATGTTAGAATCCGCCTCCTTTTTATTTCAGCGCTTTTCATGCAGACGCAAATTCTCGATGGCATCTCGCTCTCTCGCACACTTCGCGAAGAATGGCGCATGCGCGCGGCAGCGCTTACCGCACAAGGCCATCCACCCGGATTGAGCGTACTCATCGTTGGGCAGGACCCTGCCTCGTCGGTATACGTCCGCAATAAAATCAAGGCTTGCGCCGAAGTAGGTCTACGATCGGAGCAGATCGAGTTACCTGAAGAAACCTCCGAGACGGAGCTTCTCCAGCGCATCCGTGGCCTCAATGCCGATCCCGCAGTGCATGGCATCCTCGTGCAATTGCCTTTGCCGAAGCACATCTCCGGTCAACGCGTTTTGACCGCGATCGCTCCAGAGAAGGATGTGGATGGCTTCCACCCGACGAACGTAGGATTGCTTGCGACAGGATCGCCCCGTTTTGCGCCCTGCACCCCTGCTGGGGTCATGGCGTTATTAGAGGCTGCTCAAATCGATCCCTGGGGGAAGCACGCAGTCGTCGTGGGGGCAAGCAATATCGTCGGCAAACCCGTGGCCCATCTTCTCCTGCAAAAAGGCGCCACGATCACCCTCTGCAATTCCAAAACGGTCGACTTGGCGGCACATACGCGCCAAGCGGACATTCTGATTGTCGCCATCGGTAAGCCCAAACTTATTACCGGGGATATGATCAAAAAAGATGCGGTGGTTGTCGATGTAGGCATAAACCGCTTAGCCGACGGCAGTTTAGCCGGCGACGTGGATTACGCTTCAATGCTCGGGATCGCTTCGCATATCACCCCCGTACCGGGCGGCGTTGGCCCTATGACCATCACTATGCTCATTATCAATACGATTCGAGCGGCCGAAGCCGGCTTACCCCGCGTGGCCGCCGTCGCTGCAGGCTAACCGCTTGTAATTTCGCTCGCGGTACTCATATTTATCCTAACGCCTAGCAGTAGCGCTTTTAGTTCCTGAGGTTGAGATGAACAATCCCCTGCTTGATTTTTCCGGTCTACCTCGTTTCGATACGCTGAGTGCTGCGCATATCGCCCCGGCTATTGATACGCTGCTCGCCGAAAATCGCTCGTTGTTGGCGGAATTGGTCCGGCCGCAAGTGCCGCCGACCTGGAAAGATTTCATCGCGCCAATGGAAGACGCACATGAACGACTTAGTCGCGCGTGGGGTGTTGTGGGCCACTTGCATGGCGTGCTCGATTCGCCCGAACTACGCGATGCATACAATGAAACGCAACCGAAGGTCGTCGCCTACTACACTGAAGTCGGGCAAAACCTCGCGTTATTTGAAAAGTATAAAACGCTCCGCGCGTCTTCCGAGTTTGACAGGCTAAGCACTGCGCAAAAAAAGATTATTGAAAACGAAATTCGGGACTTCCGCCTATCCGGCGCGGAACTCTCTGATGACAAGAAAAAACGCTACGCAGACATTTCAGCGGAACTAGCGCGCCTGCAAACAAAATTTTCCGAAAACGTGCTTGATGCAACCAACGCCTTTGCGCTTTGCGTGGAAGATGCCGAAAGATTGCGCGGCATTCCCGAAGACGTGCTCCAAGCTGCGAAAGCGGACGCAGAGAAAGATAACAAACCCGGTTGGAAGTTGACGCTGCGTGCGCCGTGTTACGTTCCTGTTCTGCAGTATGCGGAGAACCGCATACTGAGAGAAACTTTGTATAAGGCCTATGCGACCCGCGCAAGTGAATTCGGGGAAAACAAGTGGGACAACGGTCCGCTCATTACGGAATTGTTGCGACTCAGACGCGAGCAAGCGCAGTTACTAGGATATAGCAACTTCGCCGAAGTTTCGCTGGTGCCCAAGATGGCGGAATCGCCGCGACAAGTACTCGATTTCCTCAACGATCTTGCCATCAAAGCAAGACCCTTTGCGCGCAAGGATTACGAAGAACTTGAGCGCTTTGCGTCGACGGAACTGGACATCACGGAGTTGCAGTCCTGGGATCTGGCCTATGCAAGTGAAAAACTCCGGGTGCAGCGCTACGCTTTCTCAGATCAGGAAGTGAAGCAATACTTTCCGGAGCCGAAAGTTCTCGAAGGCATGTTTAAGGTAGTAAGCGCGATCTATGGTCTTCGGATGGAAGAAGATGAGGCCGCCACGTGGGATCGGAGCGTTCGCTTTTTCCGCATTGTCGATGCGACAGACACGATCATCGGACGTTTCTATCTCGACTTATACGCACGCGAAACAAAGCGGGGCGGCGCCTGGATGGACGAGGCAATTACTCGTCGAAGCAAAACGGATGGCGTACAGACGCCGGTGGCGTATCTGGTTTGTAATTTTTCTGCTCCGGTAGGCGACAAGCCCGCGCTGTTCACCCACGAAGAGGTACTGACGCTGTTCCATGAATTCGGACATGGACTTCACCATCTCCTTACGCAGGTGGACGAGCTCGGGGTGTCTGGCATCCACGGCGTGGAGTGGGATGCCGTGGAATTGCCTAGCCAATTCATGGAGAACTTCGCCTGGGAGTGGGACGTCCTAAAGCACATGACCGCCCATGTAGAAACAGGCGAAGCTTTACCGAAATCGCTATACGAAAAAATGGTCGCAGCGAAGAACTTCCAATCCGGCATGCAGACCGTGCGACAGCTGGAGTTTTCGCTTTTTGATATGCATCTGCACTATGACTTCGACAGCGAAGCGGGCAAGTCGCCGTTGGCTTTGCTTGACGAGATTCGCCAACGTGTGGCGGTCGCTTTTCCACCGGAGTACAGCCGATTCCCACATAGTTTCTCGCATATCTTTGCCGGGGGCTACAGCGCCGGCTACTACAGCTATAAATGGGCGGAGGTACTTTCGGCCGACGCCTATAGCCTGTTTGAGGAAAACGGCGTGTTGGACCCCAAAACCGGTGCCCGCTTCCGCGACGAAATTCTCGCGGTGGGTGGTAGCCGGCCGGCGCTTGAGTCATTTAAAGCTTTTCGGGGCCGCGAGCCGGCAGTGGATGCCCTCTTGCGTCATAACGGCATGATTGCAACGGCATGATCGCAAGGTTGTGAACCAAGTCGCATGCGGATGCCGCAAAACGGTGTGCCGGCCAGGTCGGGTGCTAGGATTCTTTTCCCATTCGCCGCATCCGAGATCACCGTGACGATTTCTTCAATACGTCTAGTCGTTTGGAGCCTGCTTGCGATCAGCCTCGGCGTGCAAGCGCAAACTTATCGCTGGGTCGATCAAAATGGTCGCGTGCATTACACCGATACGCCACCACCCGCGAGCGCCGTTAAAAGCGAGGAAAAGAATTTAAAAGGGAATGTCGCGTCTTCGGGCGATTTGCCATATGCGGCCCAGGAAGCAATGAAGAATTTCCCCGTCAAACTTTACACTCGAGCCGAGTGCGCACCTTGTGATGATGGCCGCAAGCTTCTCGACAAGCGCGGTATCCCCTTTCGGGAAATTATTGTTGGCGATGACGCGACACGAGCAGAATTAAAAAAACTCAATGAAAGTGGGCGACTTCCCGTGTTGACTGTCGGTAATGATGTGCGCAAAGGATACGACGCGGAGATGTGGAATAAAGCGCTGGATATCGCAGGCTATCCGGCAACGTCAGTCCCGGGTGCCAAAGTTCCCAAAGCAGCGGGCGGCAAGCCCGAGGAAGAAGCGCAGACCCCGAAGGGTCCATACGCGACCCAATAGGTTCGCTGCGCAACCTCATCAAATGAAAATCGCCGCGTGGAACGTCAACTCTCTTAAGGTTCGCCTTCCCCATGTCCTCCAATGGCTGGAGAACCGCCAGCCGGATGTGCTTTGTTTGCAGGAAATAAAATGCGAAGACGACAAGTTTCCTCGCGGCGAACTTGAATCAACCGGTTATCACCTCGCCTATTGTGGGCAAAAAACATATAACGGAGTGGCGATACTGTCGCGTCATCCGATGAGCAACATTGTCCCAGGCATTGCCGGTTTCGAGGATGAACAAAAACGAGTGCTCAGCGCGACCATCGGCGGTATACGCGTCATCTGCATCTATGTGCCGAACGGTCAGTCGGTCGGATCGGAGAAATACGAATACAAGATGCGGTGGCTCAAGGCCTTGAGCGCTGGCCTCCGCTCCGAGTTGAGCCGGAACCCTCGGATTGTTGTGCTTGGTGATTTCAACATCGCACCGGAAGACTGCGATGTGCATGATCCTAAGCTATGGGAAGGTCAGATCCATGTTAGCGAAGCCGAACGTGCCGCTTTCCGCGACTTGTTGCAACTGGGCTTCAAGGACAGCTTCAGGCTTTTCCCTCAACAAGAGAAAGCGTACAGCTGGTGGGATTACCGTATGAATCAATTCAAAAGGAATATGGGATTGCGCATCGACCATGTGCTTTTGAGCGATGCGCTTTCCTCACTCTGCATGGGAAGTTATATCGATGCGGAACCTCGACGCCTTGAGCGGCCCTCAGATCACGCGCCGGTCTGGGTAGAACTCCAGATCGACTCGTGATTGGAGGGAGGGGCGCAAGCCCCTCCAAGCTAAGCGGCAGCGCCCAGATACCTCTCAAGCTGCTCTAGACCACCGATCAGCCGACCGTTGATAAAGACCTGCGGTGTCGTCGGCGCACCTGCGATTGCACCGGTCGCCCGGCTACGCGTCTTATGGGGCAGTGAGATGTCGACGTAATCCAAACCTTTTTGCTTCAGCAAATCCTTCGCTTTGACGCAGAACGGACAACCTTCTTTTGACAAGACGGCGACTTGGTCCGGCTTATGCGCTTTAGGATTGATGTAGTCGAGCATTGTGTCCGCATCAGACACTTCGAAAGGATCGCCCGGTTTATCCGGCTCGATGAACATCTTTTCGATCACCCCGTTTTTGACAAGCATCGAATAACGCCAGGAGCGTTTGCCAAAACCAAGATCATCCTTGTCCACCAACATCCCCATGCCGCGCGTAAAGTCTCCGTTGCCGTCGGGAATCATTTTGATCGCTTCGATACCTTGATCTTTGGCCCATTCGCTCATCACGAAGGTGTCGTTGACGGAGACACAATAGATGTCATCGACGCCGTTTTGTTTGAACGTGGGCGCAAGCTCCTCGTACCGGGGAAGATGTGTAGATGAACACGTGGGCGTGTAGGCCCCCGGCAAAGAGAACAAAACAATCGTCTTGTTCTTGAACAGATCGTCGGTTGTAATCCTCTTCCATTCGTTGTTTTCCCGAATATGGAAGACGGCCGAGGGAATTTGTTGACCTTCGCGACTTTCAAACATTTTGCGCTCCTTCAATTGACGAGCGATTTAAGCAGTCGGCGCTTGATAGAGCCAATGTTATTTCGCCATCAACGCAATAGCTAAGCGCTAAGCGACTCATCGCCGACACTGAAGGACGTGCAACAAAAAGGCCCGATCCGCGGCGCTCAAGTTCGGTTGGAGCCGCCTACGGGGCCGTGTTCGACTCCTGGGCTTCGTCTTTGTCTTCGATCCCGAGTTCCTGGATTTTACGAGTGATCGTGTTCCTGCCGATCCCGAGCAGAGTCGCTGCTTCGATTCGCCGTCCGCCTGTATGTTTAAGCGCCGTGGAAATAAGCAGCTTTTCGAAGTCGCGCGTCAGCGAATCCATGAGCCCTGTCTCGCCTCTCATCAGAGCTTTCTCGGCCTGGCGCTGTAACGCAACAATCCAATTTTGATCCGCAGACACGGCGCTGCTTTCCCTTAATTCCGGGGGCAGATCCAGCACTTCTACCGTCTGCGCGGGCGCCATGACGGTGAGCCAATGACAGACGTTTTCGAGCTGCCGAACATTGCCCGGGAAATCTTGGGTCGCCAAATAATTCATCGCTGCTTCCGATAACCGTTTCGGTTCGACGCCCAATTCTTTTGCGCTTTTCGCGAGGAAATGGCGTGCGAGCAAGGGTATATCTTCACGACGATCGCGCAAGCTGGGCAAACGCAGGCGAATGACATTCAAACGGTGATAGAGATCTTCACGAAACTGACCTTCACGGACCCTTGATTCGAGGTCCTGATGGGTCGCAGCGATCACGCGCACATTCGATCGGATCGGTTGATGGCCGCCAACACGGTAAAAGTGCCCGTCGGACAGGACGCGCAGCAACCGCGTTTGCAGATCCGCGGCCATGTCACCGATTTCATCCAGAAAGAGGGTGCCGCCTTCGGCCTGCTCAAAACGCCCTCGTCGCATCGCTTGCGCACCGGTGAAAGCGCCGCGTTCGTGGCCAAACAATTCTGATTCCAGCAAGTCTTTGGGCATTGCCGCGGTGTTGATCGCAATGAAGGGTTTGGCTGCACGCGGGCTATGCCGATGTAGCGCATGCGCGACCAATTCCTTTCCACTACCGGACTCCCCGGTGATCAATACCGTCGCGTTCGAATGAGAAAGACGGCCGATCGCACGGAAAACTTCCTGCATGGACTGCGCTTGGCCGAGGATTTCCGGTGACGCGCTGAGCACTTCCTGCTCATCCGCCTCACGTAGACTTTCGTCCAGAGCGCGCCGAATCAGCTCGACGGCTTGATCCACATCGAAGGGCTTGGGCAGATATTCGAAAGCTCCCCCTTGAAATGCCGCGACGGCCGACTCGAGGTCCGAATAAGCCGTCATGATGATGACGGGCAACTGCGGATGTCGCTCCTTGACGGTCTGCAGCAGTTCCAATCCCGTTGTACCGGGCATTCGAATGTCCGAGACCAGCACCTGCGGCGCCTCAGTCTCGAGCGCAGCGAGTGCATCGGCCGCGAGCCCGAAAGTGCGGAATGCGATGCCTTCACGACTAAGCGCCTTCTCGAACACCCAACGAATCGAACGATCATCATCAATGACCCAAACGGGTTTCATAGCTAAGCCTTTGTTTGATCTAGAGGCAATACAATGCGGAACAGGGTACGTCCAGGCTCGCTCTGACATTCGATCAAGCCCTGGTGGTGCTGCACATAGGTTTGCGCGAGAGTGAGGCCCAAGCCGGTGCCGCCTTCTCTGCCGGAAACGAGCGGATAGAAAATTCGATCGCTCAACTCTTCAGGCACGCCCGGGCCGTTATCAATGATTTGCAGCTCGACGGCCAAGCGGTGTGTCCGCTTGGCTATGGTGACAAAGCGCGCAGCGCGCGTGCGAAGCTGAATTTTTCCGTTGGTTTGTGCGCGCAAAGCTTGGGCGGCGTTACGAACGATATTCAAAACAACTTGAATGAGCTGTTCGCGATCACCCCTAATGTCAGGAAGGCTCGTGTCGTAGTCACGCCAGAAGCTGATGCCGCCGGGAAACTCAGCAAGGATCAAACTGCGAACACGCTCACAAACTTCATGAACATTGACCGGGCCCATATGCGGCGGCCGATGCGGCGTCAGTAGCCGATCCATAAGAACTTGGAGGCGATCGGCTTCCTTGATGATCACTTGGGTGTATTCGCGCAAATCGGCACGCTCAAGTTCCCCCTCCAGCAGTTGGGCGGAACCGCGCAGGCCTCCGAGCGGATTCTTGATCTCGTGCGCCAGATTACGAATTAACTCCCGGTTCGCTTCATGCTGTTGTAGGAGATTCGCTTCGCGTTCGACTCGAAGGTGTTGATCGATGGAACGTAATTCGAGCAATAAACCTTGCAGGGGTGATTCGATCGGCGTGACAAGGACGTTCAGATGCACGGCATCCTGTCCCGCACGGGTGAGGCTCATCGACTGATCCCAAAACCCCCAATGCGAGGCCTTTGCCTGCTCCAGTTTTTCAACCAGATCGCCGGCATTGGTAAAAATATCGTTGATGTGTTGCGTGAGCATGCTGCGGCTGGCGCTCTGCAGCATGTGCTCCACCGCCGGATTCGCATAACGGACGCGCAGATCTTCGTCCAAGACCAGCACGGCGGTAGCGAGAAGATCGAGTCCGACGAAGGCCGATGCATTCATACCGGCCCCCGAGCGGGACCGGCGTGCCGCATGGTTACTTGATGTTGCCGAGCTCTTTTTTCAGCGCTTCGACGTTCTTTTCGTGTTCCGCGACCGCTTCCTTGTGAGGTTGAAGCCGGTCCAGTACGCGCTGATAGTTTTTCTCGTTGCCAAGACGGACGCTTTCCTCTTCTTGCAGTTTGGCTTTCGCATCCGAAAGTTTCTGCTGCTCTTCGCTCAGTTCTTCTTCCAGAATCTTGCGACGGCCATCGTCGCGCGCACGCTGTGTCTCGCGGTCGACATTTGGATAGGAGGGATCGTTTTTTGCGGTTGAAGGCGGTTGCTTGTACGCCGGCACTACCGATACTTCTTTGTTCACCACATTGCAATTGCGGCCTTGTGCATCCGCTTTCACATTCGTGTATTGCGGGCGACCGTCCGGACCCACACATCGCCAAACGGTGCTTTGAGCCGAGGCGGCGGAAGCGATTGCGAGTGCACAAGCACCCAGAGTGAATTTCAACAGTCTCATGGCCATCACAGACGGAGTAAAGCGGCCTTGAGTCTATGCCAATCGAATAGCGAAAACCAAGCACTTTTACCCGCACAAGACCGTAGGACCAGTAGCGACGCGCAAAAGTGCGCAGCCGCTAAAAAAAAGGGGGGCGAAGCCCCCCTCTTCCGCTTGGAGAGTTAGAGGCAAATCGGTCTCACGAGCTGTAGTACATGTCGAACTCGACCGGATGTGTCGTCATGCGGAAACGGGTCACCTCTTCCATCTTCAGGCCGATGTAAGCGTCGATCATGTCGTTGGTGAATACGCCCCCGCGGGTGAGAAACTCGCGGTCCTTGTCCAGCTCGTTCAACGCTTGATCCAAGGAGTGACACACTGTCGGGACCTTTGCAGCTTCCTCCGGCGGTAGGTCGTACAGGTTTTTATCGATGGGATCACCGGGGTGGATTTTGTTCTGCACACCGTCCAGCCCTGCCATCAGCAAGGCGGCGAAGGCCAAATAGGCGTTCGCGGTAGGGTCGGGGAAACGCACTTCCACACGACGACCCTTGGGATTCGCAACATAGGGGATACGGCAGGAGGCGGAACGGTTCCTCGCGGAGTAGGCCAAGTTGATCGGCGCTTCGAAGCCTGGCACGAGGCGTTTATAAGAGTTGGTGCCGGGGTTGGTAATTGCGTTCAGCGCTTTCGCATGTTTGATGACGCCGCCGATGTAATAGAGCGCGAAATCGGATAGGCCTGCATAGCCGTTGCCCGCAAACAGATTGTTGCCGTCCTTCCACACCGACATATGCACGTGCATACCGGAACCGTTGTCTCCTACGATCGGTTTCGGCATGAAAGTCGCGGTCTTGCCATAAGCCTGCGCAACCATGTGAATCGTGTATTTCAGGATCTGATTCCAGTCGGCTCGCTTGACCAAGGAGTTGAACCGGGTCCCCAATTCGCACTGCCCCGCCGCGGCAACTTCATGGTGGACGACTTCCACTTCGACGCCTTGCGCTTCCAGGGCGAGCGACATCGCCTGGCGAATATCCTGAAGGGAGTCGACCGGGCCGACCGGGAAATAGCCCCCTTTAAGTCCGGGGCGGTGGCCAAGGTTGCCGCCCTCGAAGTCAATACCGGTAGACCAAGGCGCTTCTTCCGATTTGACTTTGACGAAGCTGCCGGACATGTCGATGCTCCAGGTCACACCGTCAAAAATGAAAAACTCGGGCTCCGGCCCGAAGTAGGCGGTGTCACCGATTCCGCTGGATTTGAGATAGGCTTCAGCGCGCTTCGCAAGCGAACGTGGATCGCGATCGTAGCCTTTGCCCGTTGACGGTTCGATAACGTCGCAACTTACGTTCAGTGTGATTTCATCGGTGAACGGATCGAGTCGCGCACTGTCCGGATCCGGATAGAGCAACATGTCGGAAGCCTCGATGCCTTTCCAGCCAGCGATCGAAGAGCCATCGAAGGGGTGACCGTCGTCGAATTTATCTTGCCCGAATTGTTTAACGGGAATTTGAACGTGTTGTTCTTTACCTTTGAAGTCGGTAAATCGAAGGTCGACGAATTTAACTTCCTTCTCTTTAATCAGCTTCAGTACGTCGGCGCCGGTCAGTGCCATGCGATGCTCCTATTCGGATAGGCCCCTTAGGCGGGCCTTTGGTTGTAAAAAAAGCTCTCCCGCTTGTGCGAAAACTATGCCACGCGGATACGGTACTTAAGCCTTTGTTCTGGGAAGTAAAAAGAGCAAATGGCCCAGAATTCGGGCACCAGTGTAGTGCTTACGGAAGAAATATGCATCAAAGCGGTGCGAAACGATGCGGCTGCTTCGGGGGCTGTGCCGTGGAGATTAAGACCTTGCACAACTATCAGGAATCTAAGCTATGGAAACGACTGAACAATTATTGGAGAAAGCCAGACGCGCAGGCCAAGAACAAGCCCTAGCCTATGCAGGCGCGCTGAGCCCGGCGAGTGCTTATTCGCTTTTGCAGTGCCAAAAAGACGCACGATTAGTGGACGTTAGAACGCGTGCGGAATGGGATTGGGTCGGCCATGTGCCCGACTCGGTGCATATCGAGTGGAACACTTGGCCAGCAGGCACACGCAACCCGGAATTCGAACGAGCCTTGTCAGAAGTGGCACCTAATAAGGATGCGCCTCTATTGTTCTTGTGCAGAAGCGGTGTGCGATCCCACGCCGCTGCGACCTTTGCCGCACAACTGGGCTATCGCAATGCGTTGAACATACTCGAAGGTTTCGAAGGAGAGAAGGATCCGGACGGGCACCGCAACAGTGTCAGCGGTTGGCGATTCCGCGGACTTCCTTGGACACAAAGCTGACGGGTTAGGCACTGCATCCTTCGCAGTCGTGCGAGGAGAAATTTGCGGCGCAAGGTGGCAACTCGCGTCTCAGTACGTCTGGCATGTTTGGTGCACAGGTTGGTCGTCTTCATACACGAAGAGACCAGCATGGACATCTCCACTACTCAAGCGGTGCCGGTAGGCCCCACGGCTTACACAAGGCCGTTACGTCGCGAAGACGTTACGGAAATGATCGTCGCAGCCAAAATCAGACTCAAATTGAGTTGGCGCCAAATCGCCGAAGCGATCGGTCAAAGCAAGGAGTGGACGACCACCGCCTTGCTCGGTCAAATGAGAATGACCGAAGCGCAGGCCAGAATCGCCGGCGACCTATTTGGACTTCCCGAAGAAGCGGTTGGTTTACTGCAGGTCGTGCCCTATAAAGGTTCATTGCCCACGGTGGTGCCAACCGACCCGCTGATTTATCGTCTATATGAAATGGTGATGATTTACGGTCCGAGTATTAAAGAACTCATCCACGAAGAGTTCGGCGACGGCATCATGAGCGCGATCGATTTCGACATGGATTTGCAACGGGAGACGGATTCGAAAGGCGATCGTGTGCGGATCGTGCTCAGCGGAAAATATCTGGCCTACAAGACCTTCTAGTAGGCAGCGCATGATGTAAGTGCAGTGCGCGCCAAAATGAGTAGCGAAACGCCGGCTACGGCTTCTCTACCTATCGCGCTCCGCTGGCTTTGTCGCTCAAGCGCGGGACCAATCCACCCATCCGCCATAAGCGGTGATGAGGACGATTAAACCGAAAACGATGCGATACCAAGCAAAAGGCCGAAAGTCGTGGTTACCGACGTACCGTATAAGCCAGCGTACGCAGAGAAATGCCGATACAAACGAGGTCACCAACCCCACGGCAAAAGGCGGCAGATCGGAGAAAGAAAGGAGATCGCGATGCTTGTACATATCATAGGCACCCGCTGCGATCAGCGTGGGGACGGCCAGAAAAAATGAAAATTCCGTGGCTGCTCGACGAGAAAGCCCCAACAGCATGCCACCGATAATCGTTGCGCCTGAACGCGAAGTGCCTGGTATCAGCGCGACAGCTTGCACCAAACCGACTTTGAGCGCGTCGAGCCAAGTCATATCGTCGACCGAGACGATATGAACACGACGTGTGCTGCGCTCGGCCCAAAAAATAACGAAACCCCCGACAATGAATGCCAGCGCAACAGGAACCGGCGCAAAAAGAAATGCCTTGATGAAGTCGCCAAAAAGCAGCCCCAACACGGCAATGGGCACGCAGCCAATAAAGAGGTTGAAAACGAAAAGACGCGAATGGGTATTCGCGAACAAGCCGACCGCGAGGCTCCAAAACCGAAGGCGGTATTCCCAGACAATCGCTAGCATTGCTCCGGTCTGAATGACCAGATTGAACATTTTGGTTTTGTCGTCATGCATTCCCAATAGATTGGCGGCCACGATGAGATGGCCGGTACTGGAAATGGGGAGAAACTCGGTGAGGCCTTCTACGATTCCGAGCAGGAAGGCTTTAAAAAGATATACGAAGTCCATGGCGGGCGCATTCTACCGCCCGCGTGTACGGTCTCAAACCTAAATCGGCTCAAGGACCGAGCAGAAGGCCTGAACCCAAAATTGCGGCAGACCCTCGTAAAGACCATCGCGCATCATCGCCGGCTGCCGGATGAGTCGTTTTGCGTGTTTTTGCCAAAGCGTTTCGCCCTAGCGGTGACAAAGCGCTGGGGCCGGCAATGGCTTCGGCAGGCAGGTTGAATTCGGCCCATTCGTAACTATTTTCTTCGATTGCACTCATTACACACTCCGCTAGGTCTTCGATGCAGGTACGTGCAAAAGCGATACCTGGATGATCGACAAAGATGCGCCGAAGCTTAAATCCCAAATGTTGCGGAATTATAAAAATCCTGAGAAAACAAAAAGGCCGTGCGCAATTGCACGGCCTTTTTGTGGTCGAACTTAGATTGTGAATTTTTATTTTTTCAAAATCTTCAAGCCTTGGTGTAAAGCTCGCCGCCCTTCTTTACGAATTCGATTGCCTTGGCCTGCATGCCTTCGCTCAGTGCAGCTTCGTCTGATACGCCCTGCTTTGCGGCGTAGTCTCGAACATCCTGGGTGATCTTCATCGAGCAGAAATGCGGCCCGCACATGGAGCAGAAATGCGCAACCTTAGCGGAATCCTTCGGCAGCGTTTCGTCGTGAAAATCGCGCGCCTTGTCCGGATCGAGCCCAAGATTGAATTGGTCTTCCCAGCGAAATTCGAAACGCGCTTTGGACAAGGCGTTGTCACGAATCTGCGCGCCGGGATGGCCTTTGGCAAGATCTGCTGCATGCGCAGCAAGCTTGTAGGTGATGATGCCTTCCTTGACGTCGTCCTTATTGGGCAGCCCTAGGTGTTCCTTGGGGGTCACATAGCAAAGCATCGCCGTACCGTACCAGCCGATGGTGGCCGCACCGATGCCACTCGTAATGTGATCATAGCCAGGAGCGATGTCAGTAGTGAGCGGGCCCAGCGTATAAAACGGCGCTTCCTTGCACTGGTCGAGCTGCAGATCCATGTTCTCTTTAATGAGATGCATGGGTACATGCCCGGGACCCTCGATCATGACTTGTACGTCGTGCTTCCATGCGATATCGGTCAATTCGCCGAGCGTTTTGAGCTCACCCAGTTGCGCCTCGTCGTTTGCGTCGTATATCGAGCCGGGACGCAGGCCGTCACCCAAGGAGAAGGCCACATCGTAGGCCTTCATGATTTCGCAGATGTCCTCGAAATGCGTGTAAAGGAAGCTTTCTTTGTGATGCGCCAGACACCACTTCGCCATGATTGAGCCGCCACGCGAGACGATACCCGTCATGCGCTTCGCGGTAAGGGGAACATAACGCAGCAATACGCCCGCGTGAATGGTGAAGTAGTCGACGCCTTGCTCGGCTTGTTCAATTAAGGTGTCCTTGAAGATCTCCCAAGTGAGCTCTTCCGCTTTGCCGTTCACCTTTTCCAACGCCTGATAAATCGGGACGGTGCCAATCGGCACCGGTGAGTTACGCAGGATCCATTCTCGCGTTTCGTGGATGTTCTTCCCGGTAGACAGATCCATGACCGTGTCGCCGCCCCAACGGATCGACCAAGTCATTTTTTCCACCTCTTCGCCGATTGACGAGGTGACAGCCGAATTGCCGATGTTGGCGTTGATCTTCACTAGGAAATTACGTCCGATGATCATCGGCTCTGATTCGGGGTGATTGATGTTGTTAGGAATGATGGCCCGGCCTCGCGCGACTTCCGAGCGCACGAATTCCGGCGTGATCTCGTCCTGAATCGACGCGCCAAAATTCTGGCCGGGATGTTGCCGACCCATCATCTCGGCCAGTTTTGCGCCATTGGGCCCGCTGCTACGGACGCTCTCCAAATATTCCTTGCGCCGGAGGTTTTCGCGAATAGCGATGAACTCCATCTCCGGCGTAATGATGCCCTGACGCGCATAGTGCATTTGCGTAACGTTCTTGCCGGCCTTGGCGACGCGGGGGTTACGCTTTAGGTTGAAACGCAACTCGGCGAGTTTGGGATCATGCAGGCGCTCAACGCCATATTTTGAGGTTGGGCCGGGCAATTCTTCGGTGTCATTCCGCTCCAGAATCCAGTTCATGCGCAATGCCGGTAAGCCATTGCGAATGTCGATTTGGGCGGCCGGGTCCGTGTAAGGCCCGGAACAATCGTAGACATAGATGGGCGGATTCTTTTCAAAGCCCATCGACGCAGGTGTATCGGACTGCGTAATTTCGCGCATCGGCACACGAATGTCCGGCCGAGAGCCCTCGACATAGACTTTGCGCGAATTCGGCAGCGGCTTTACCGCGGCTTCGTCTACGTGTGCGGTTGCGGCGATGAATTTCGGATTGGCGTTCATTGACTCGCTCCTTTGAGTATTCGCCTGACAAAAGCGCGGGGGAACGAGACGGGCATGATGATCCGACTCTTCCCTGCGGCGGCATTATCCGCATCAGGTTCCAAGGGTTTTTCTCACCCGAGCGGCGCAAATACGCCGTCCAGGACCCCTAGGTCAGTGGACCGAAAATACTCCAAAGCGCGAGGGGATTCAATGATGGGCCTAAAGTTTTTCCCCTCACGTCAGTTTTGTAAGCGTGCACTTACATACAAGAATCTACTGCGATGTCAGAAATATTAATTGACTCTGAAGCTATTTATATTTAAATTACTCGAAAGTCATTAATGTTTGCGATGGAAAACTCGAATAAAAACGAACCGCGGTGGGAACGGCGCAAGGACGCGCGTCCGAGCGAGCTTTGCGCGGCGGCCCTCTCGCTCTTTGTGGAGAAAGGATTTGCAGCCACCCGGCTTGAGGATATTGCGATCCGCGCCGGCGTTTCCAAGGCGACGCTTTACTTATATTTCGACGGCAAGGAAGCGCTCTTCAAGGAAGTCGTGCGAGCCAATCTCCTCCCCGCACTCGCACAATCCGAACAGAAGCTCGCCGATTTCCAAGGCAGTTCGGCAGAGCTACTGCATTTGCTCATCCAGAACTGGTGGCAAGTCATCGATTCCAGCGCCGTGGGTGGGCTGCCAAAACTGATGATTTCCGAAGCGCAAAACTTTCCGGCGCTTGCGCGCTTCTATCATGACGAAGTGATCGTGCGCGGGAAAAACCTGCTTGCCCGCATTCTGGAACGCGGCATCCGGCGTGGCGAATTCCGCAGCACCGATATGAAAACAACCGTGGAGGCGATGCTCGGCCCCATGCTGCTCATGGCCTTGTGGAAGTATTCGTTCGCGCCGCTCGCCCCCGATGAATTCGAACCCGCCCTCACACTGCGCACCGCCGTCGATCTGTTCTTGAACGGACTCCGCCATGAGAACGCCTAAGGCCCGCCTCGCCGTCGCGTTGCTCTGCGCCGCACTCGCCGCATGCGGAAAAGCCGACGACGACCCCATTCCTGGATACGCCGAGGGGGAATACGTCAGGGTCGCAGCACCGCTTGCAGGCACCTTGACCGATCTGAAAGTGCAACGTGGCGCACAAGTCAATGCTGGCGACCCGTTATTTGTACTCGAACAGGAAAACGAGGCAGCCGCCCAGCGGGAAGCGGCGCAACGCGCAGCCGGCGCGGATGCGCAGTTGGCGGATTTGCGCAAAGGCAAACGCGTTGAGGAGATCGCCGTTATTGAACAGCAGTTGGCGCAAGCCCAGGCGACGCTCACTGCTTCCGAAGATGAATTGCGTCGCACACGGCAGTTGATCGCTGAAAACTTCGTTTCGCACGAGCGTCTCGTGCAGGCGCAAGCGGTTCGCGACCGTGACGCGGCTAGGGTGCGCGAACTCAAAGCACAAGTTCAAACCGCGCGCCTGCCTGCACGCAACGACGAAATCCGCGCGGCCGAAGCCGAAGCGAACGCTGCCCGCGCCGCGCTTGCGCAAGCGCAATGGCGCCTCGATCAAAAAGCTGTGCGCGCCGGCGAAACCGCGCTCGTCACCGACACACTTTACGTCGAGGGCGAATGGGTCAACACTGGCGCACCGGTGGTTGCATTGCTGCCGCCGCAAAATATCAAGCTGCGTTTTTTCGTTTCTGAAACGCGACTCGGCGCACTGAAAGTTGGTCAGCCGGTCGAAGTGCGCTGTGACGGTTGCGGCGATCCGATTCCCGCACAGATCTCCTACATTTCACCGCGAGCCGAGTACACGCCGCCGGTGATCTATAGCCGCGAGAACCGAGAGAAGCTCGTTTTCATGATCGAAGCGCGGCCAACACCTGAAGATGCAACCCGATTGCATCCGGGGCAGCCGGTAGAAGTTCATTTGGCGGGTCGATGAATATCGATGCGGGCGGTCCCGCAATCGAAGTACGCGGCCTATCCAAACGCTTCGGTGACAAGATCGTGGTCGACAACGTCGATCTGGTCGTGCCAAGCGGCCGCATCATGGGTTTCTTGGGACCCAACGGCAGCGGCAAAACGACAACGATTCGGATGCTGTGCGGGCTTCTGCGACCGGATGCCGGAGAAGGGACCTGCCTCGGTTTTGACTTTCGCACCCAGGCGCGTGAAATCAAGCTGCGGGTCGGGTACATGACTCAACGCTTCAGCCTTTATGAGGACCTATCGATTCGAGAAAATCTCGAGTTCGTTGCGCGCGTTTACAACGTCGCGCATCCGAGGAAAGCGGTGGACCAAGCCTTGGAGGGGTTGGGACTTGAAACCCGCACCGCCCAACTCGCCGGCGCTCTGTCCGGGGGATGGAAGCAACGACTTGCGCTGGCGGCCTGCCTGCTACATGAACCGAAACTTCTGCTGCTCGATGAGCCGACCGCCGGTGTCGATCCCAAAGCGCGGCGAGAGTTTTGGGATCACATCCACTTACTCGCGGCACGTGGCATGACCGTCCTGGTGAGTACGCATTACATGGACGAGGCCGAGCGCTGCCACGCCTTGGCGTATATCGCCTACGGAAAGTTGCTCGCGGAGGGCACCGCACCCGAAGTCATTCAACAAGCCGGATTACATACTTGGTCAGTTTCCGGCGACGGCTTGAACGCCCTTGCCATTGAATTGCGGGCTCTGCCCGGTATCGACATGGTGGTGCCTTTCGGCGCGTCGCTCCATGTGAGCGGCGTTGACGAGAATAAGCTCGAGACAGTCTTGGCGCCCTATCGCACGCGCGACGAACTGGCCTGGTCACGCATCACACCCAGCCTAGAAGACGCGTTCATCCGGTTTATGCAACAAGGCCAGGATAACTTCCAATGATGGGCAGCTATCCATTTTCCCTCGCACGCTTCATGGCCGTGTTGCGCAAGGAGTTCGTTCAGATGCGCCGAGATCGGCTCACTTTTGCCATGATGATCGGCGTCCCGCTACTCCAGCTCGTTCTGTTCGGGTTTGCGATCAATAGCGACCCGAAAAGCTTGCCGACGGCTGTTCAAGTCGAGGATGCGAGCGAGCTTTCCCGCAGCTTCATCAGCGCCATGCAAAACTCCACTTATTTTCGAATCGACCATATCGTCAATGACCACACGGAGGGAAATAGGCTGCTGCAGGAAGGTGAAGTCCAGTTTTTTGTCACCATCCCGCAAAACTTCTCCCGCGATTTAGCCCGGGGCGAGCACCCCACGCTGCTTGTGGAAGCCGACGCGACGGATCCCGCCGCTACAAGTAACGCTATAACAGCATTGCAAAACCTCAACTACAGCGCGTTTCAGCATGACTTGCGCGGTCCCCTTTCCCGTTTCGCCACGGTGCCACCCCCATTTGAGGTACGTATTCACCGACGCTACAACCCGGAGGGCATCACTCAATACAACATCGTTCCTGGGCTGATGGGAGTGGTGCTGACCATGACTATGGTGATGATGACTGCACTCTCGGTCACGCGTGAACGTGAACGCGGAACAATGGAAAATCTGCTCGCCACGCCGGTCCGTCCGCTGGAGGTTATGTCGGGGAAAATCGTTCCCTATATCGTCATCGGTT
Organism: Burkholderiales bacterium; assembly: GCA_035273665.1. Classification (GTDB taxonomy): domain Bacteria; phylum Pseudomonadota; class Gammaproteobacteria; order Burkholderiales; family SG8-39; genus DATEEW01. The sequence continues at coordinate 40,770 of DATEOW010000166.1, forward strand.
ATGTGCAGGTTCTAATCATTCTCGTGCTTGCCAAATGGTTGTTCGGTGTCCCGATGCTCGGCAGCCTCACTCTTCTTTCAATCGCTCTGATCGTCTATATCGCCGCAAACTTGGCAGTAGGCTTCACCTTTTCAACCATTGCCACTAACCAACTGCAAGCAATGCAGATGGCGTTTTTCTTTTTCTTGCCTTCTATTCTCCTCTCCGGCTTTATGTTCCCCTTTCGCGGCATGCCGCAATGGGCGCAGATGGTCGGCGAGATCTTCCCCTTGACACATTTCCTCCGCATCGTCCGCGGTATCTTGCTCAAAGGGAATAACGCCGCGGAAATCCTCCCGCATGTCTGGCCGATTGCGCTGTTTTTTTTGGTTATGGCTATTGTTGCGCTCTCGCGTTACCGTGAAACCCTGGACTGAAATATCGCGCTCTGATGCTAAAATCCGCCACTCTTTAGGTCTTTGTATAGCCAAATGAATATCGAACAAGCCCGTTTCAATATGGTCGAGCAGCAAATCCGTACCTGGGAGGTGCTGGATCAGACAGTACTCGACTCTCTCTATGTAGTTCGCCGTGAGGATTTCGTGCCGGCTGCATATCGAGCGCTGGCCTTTTCAGACTTGGAGATTCCCCTCGCCCAGGACCCCTCGGCGCGCATGCTGCAGCCAAAAGTGGAAGCGCGCATCGTCCAAGAGATCGCCCCTAAAACGACAGATACCGTTTTGGAGGTCGGCACTGGCAGCGGTTACCTCGCCGCTTTGCTCGCACATCACGCTCGGCATGTCTATAGCGTCGAAATCAACCCGTCGCTCAAAGCAATGGCGGAAGAAAATCTGCGCAAAGCAAATATAAAAAACCTAAGCTTGATCGAAGGCGATGGCGCTCGCGGCTGGGCCGCGCACGCGCCTTACGATGTCATCGTACTCGGCGGCTCAACCCCGGTGCTTCCAGACAGTTTGCTTGCCCAGTTAAAGGTCGGTGGTCGTCTATTCGCCGTCGTAGGAGAAGCGCCGGTAATGCAAGCGCAACTCTACACCTGCGTTCAAGCCGGGAGCTTCAACGCGACAACCCTGTTTGAAACCTGCATCGCGCCGCTCCACAACGCGCAGCAGCCCGAGCGTTTTCAATTTTAAGGACACGAGTCTGATGTGCGACAAATCACGCCGCAACAGCTGAAAGCCTGGTTGGACGACAGATCGCGACCCGCTCCAAGCATGGTGGACGTGCGCGAAACTTGGGAATGGGACATTTGTGCGCTACCCGGTGCGGTGCATATTCCGATGAATAGCATCCCGAGCAGGCAGACCGAATTAGACCCTGATCGCGAGACGGTCCTGATTTGCCATCATGGCGGCCGCAGTATGCAAGTCGCGGCATATCTCGAACGCAATGGATTCGAAAGCGTTTATAACCTGAGCGGCGGTGTAAACGCGTGGGCGCGAGAGGTCGATGCCGCGATGCCGACATACTAAAATTGAGAGCTCACGCATTCATGAGAAATCGTTTCAAACTTTGTGCGCTCAGCGTCGCGCTGGCACTTTTCCCGAGTGCGCATGCTGCGGATCTCCTGGATACCTATAGGCAAGCAAAGCAGAACGATGCAGTGTTTGCCGCCGCCCGGTCTCAATATGAAGCGGACCAAGAGCGTTTGCCCCAAGGTCGCGCCTTGCTGCTGCCACGCGTCGACTTAAGCGCGGACACGAACCTTAACGATGGACAAGCACGCGCACAACCCTCGCTATCCTTTCCGACCGGCGGCCGAGAGTGGCGCTACAACGATCACGGTTGGAATATTACGCTGACACAGCCCATCTTCCGTTGGCAAAACGTTATGGAGTACCGCCAGTCCGCATTCGCTGTCCAACAAGCGGGCGCCATATTTGGACAAGCCGAGCAGGACTTGATCGTCCGAGTTGCCGAGGCTTACTTCGATGTTCTCGCCGCGCAAGACAATATCGATTTTGTCCGGGCGAATAAAACAGCGATCAGCGAGCAACTGGCCCAAGCAAAACGCAATTTTGAAGTCGGCACTGCAACGATCACCGATACGAACGAGGCCCAGGCACGTTATGACTTAGCCGTCTCGCAAGAGATCGCTGCTGTAAATGCTCTAGAAATCGCTCGACGTGCGCTGGAACAAATCACGAACGCAGAACAGCCTCTTGCTCCTCTGAAACCGAATGTCCAGCTGCCCCCGCCGACCCCAAACGACATGACGCAATGGGTGGGAAGCGCGCTGTACAACAACTTCGGTGTGAAAGCGAATGAAGCGGCACTGGAAATCGCGAACCGCGAAATAGAAAAACAACGGGCTGGGCATTACCCAACTGTTGACGCATTCGCGACTTACTCCGAAGACAAAACGAACCAGACGATTTCAGGCACCGCGGGGAATGACCGCCTTCGTACTGAAGGCAGCATCATCGGGCTACAGTTGAACGTGCCGCTTTTTGAGGGCTTCGCGGTAAACTCGCGCACCCGTCAAGCAGTCGCTCTGCGAGAGCGCGCGCGCAGCGATCTTGAGACTGCGAGGCGCTCCGCACAATTTAACGCCAGACAGTCCTTTCTGAATGTAAATAGCGGACTCGCACAAACCCAAGCGCTCGAACAGGCGGTGGTATCGAGCGAAACCGCACTCAAATCCAACCGCGTAGGTTATGAAGTAGGCGTGCGGATTAATATTGACGTTCTTAACGCGCAGCAGCAACTCTTCCAAACCCAACGCGACCTGTCTCGCGCACGCTACGACACGATTATCAATGGTCTGCGATTGAAAGCAGCCGCTGGGACCTTAATGGAAGAAGATGTGCAGCAAGTTAATCGCTTGTTGGCGGGTAACTAGGCGGCAACAATTTTTCGATCAATGCCATGGTCCGCGCCGTTGCACCCTGATGTGCTGCACAGAATGCCAACCCCGCTTCTTTCATCCGCGTCCGTCGCCCAGGATCATCAAGAAGCGCTACTGCGGTATTCAACAACTCCCCCGCATCATGAATCTGAATTGCAGCACCTTCCGCAATAGCTGATTCCGCTGCCTGCTTGAAATTGAAAACTGAAGGACCCAAAATCACCGGCACCCCCTGTGCGCAAGCTTCAATGAGATTTTGCGATCCGTAGGGAAGCAGGCTTCCTCCGATGAAAGCGATATCCGAACACGCGTAGTAGGAAGGCATTTCCCCCATGCTGTCCCCGAGAAAGAATCGATCCGCCGTCTTCGGCATTCCCGCGCTTCGTCTCGAGAAGGCAACTCCTCTCTCATTCATCATTTTGGCAATGTCATCAAAACGCTGAGGGTGGCGGGGGACGATGATCATCAACACATCGCTCGGCAATTCTTTTAGCGCAATTGCATCGAGTATCAACGCCTCTTCCCCATCTCGAGTGCTTGCGAGCAAGAAAGTACGTCGCCCTTTGAACCACTCGCGGAAACTATTGGGTGGTACCGCTGCGCCGCTTGCATCGAACTTCAAGTTACCGGTCACATGAATGTTTTTTGCGCCGAATTTCTCTAGTCGATCAGCATCGGCCTGGGTCTGCGCGGCGACCACATCAAATGTCGCGATCGCGTCGCATGCCAATTCGCCCAGACGCGCATAGCCGCTCGCCGATCTTTCCGACATACGTGCGTTAACGAGTGCCACAGGTATATGTAGTCGGGCGGCGCGCCGCAGTAAGTTCGGCCATATCTCGGTTTCCATGATCAAACCGAGTACCGGGCGGTAATGTCTAAGGAAACGATTCGCGGCCCAAGGGAAGTCGTAGGGGAGAAAGACGTGTTGGGCAAAATTGCCGTACAGCTCGCGCGCCGCTTGGCGGCCAGTGGCAGTCATATGCGTGACCAAAAATTCGTGTTGGGGATAGGCCCCACGCAAACTGTGCATCAATGGCTGAGCGGCCCGCGTCTCGCCTAAGGAGACCGCATGCACCCAGATTAATGGGCGCCCGCTTT
>DATEOW010000167.1:0-7223 GCA_035273665.1 Burkholderiales bacterium
ACCGGCATGCTGTACATGGCGATCAAGCCGCCGATAAAGATCAGCAGTGAGAGAACGGCCGCAAAGATGGGTCGGTCGATAAATACGCGTGAAAGCATCTCAGGCCGCCTTTCCGTTGCCGGTTTTGCTTTGCACCGGCGCCGTCGCGGGGTCCATCGGAACCATCTGCGGGGTCACAGGCGATCCGGGCATCACGCGTTGCAAACCGTTCACCACGATTTTTTCGCCTGCTTGCAATCCCGATTCGATCACGCGCATACCCTCGACGAGGCGACCGAGCTGCACTTGGCGATAGACCGCTTTGTTGTCGGTGCCCACGACCAGCACAAATTTGCGGCTTTGATCGGTGCCGATCGCGCGATCATTCACCAACACCGCGTTGCGCGCCTGCGCCTGATCGGACAATTGAACGCGCGCAAAGAGCCCGGGCGTCAACGCCCCGTTCTGATTCGGCACGAGCGCTCGGGCACGAACCGTTCCGCTCGTGATATCGACTTGGTTATCGACGAAGACCAGCATGGCTTTATGCGGAAAGCCTTGTTCGTTCGCCAAACCGACGCCGACCGGCAAGCGCACGCCGGGTTTGTTAAGCCCGTATTTGAGGTACACCGGCTCGTCGATTTCAAAGGCCGCATAGATGGGCGACGTGGAGACGATCGTCGTCAACACGGGAGAACCGGGTACATCGCCTTGAATAAGATTACCCGCAGTCACTTCCACACGACCCACGCGGCCACTGATCGGTGCGATCACCCGGGTAAAACCCAGATCGAGTCGCGCCCTTTCCGCTTGTGCCTGCGCGGCACGCACTGCCGCTTCGGTATCGCGCATGGCGCTTTTGCGTTGATCGAGCTCCTGCCGAGAGGCTGCGTTATCGCTCACCAATTGTTCGGTACGCGCAAGCTCCACACGCGCAAGCTCCTGACGTGAACGTGCCGCCGCGACAAGCGCTTCGGCGCTCGTCAATGCCGTCTGAAAAGGACGCGGGTCGATCTGCACGAGCAGATCGCCTTTACGCACTTGCTCGCCCTGCTTGAACTTGATCGATTCGATGTAGCCGGTCACTCGTGCGCGCACTTCCACGGACTCCACCGCTTCGAGACGGCCGCTGAAAGTTTCGCTCTCCACAATCTTGCGTTCGATCACTTCGGCCACACTCACCGGCGGGGGCGGCATAGCTCCGGGGCCGGGCCCCTGTGCGCCGCTTTGACCGCACCCCGCGAGTGCGAGCAGTGCAAGGGGGAGACTAAAGACGGCAAATGCTTTGTGGATTGTTTTCATGATGGGCCGTTGGCTAAGGATGGGTGCGATGACGCAGCGGATTGAGAAGCGGAACAAGGAAGGCGATCAGCTCGCGCCAGGTCGCTTCCGACCATTCGCGCTGCGGTTGGCGAACGACTTGCGTTTTGACGCCCGCCGAAATGAGATGTGCACCGTAAGTTTCAGCCTCGTCGCGCAGTGCATCGCCGGCGGCGCTGAAGATCAACGCGGGCGGCAGGTTCGCGAGCCGCGTGCACAGTAACGGCGCTGCATAAGGATGCGTACGGTCCGAACAAAAAGGCAGGTAGGCAAGATAAGCACGGCTACATGCTTGGGTCGCCTCGCCGGCCGTCTGCATCGACTGGGAGCTCAGCGTGGGATCGAGCATCGGATTGCATAACACTTGTGCAAGAAGCGATGGACCGCCGCGATCGCGCGCCATCATCGCGACAACCGCCGCGAGATTGCCGCCCGCTTCTTCGCCGATGACAGCCACCTTTTTCGACCAGCCGCCGCTGACGGCATTGGATTGGATCCACCGCAAAGCGGCATACACATCTTCCGCCGCGGCCGGAAAAGGCGATTCACTCGCAAGGCTATAAGCGGGCGCGACGACAACCGCATCCAGGCGTTCGGCGATGTCGCGCGCACGCTGTTCCGCCTCGCTACAAGTCGAAACAAAAGTACCGCCATGCAGATAAAGAATGACCGGCGGGGCGGCGCGCCGGGGCGGCGGTCGATGCAAGCGCAAACGCAGGTCGGTCTTATAGCCGGCGCAGGCGCGGTCTTCGATAGGCGGGACGGGACGAGAAGCCATGGTTGTAGGACAAATTTGGGTATCGCATCGTATTCGTTCGCATAGCCCGGACAAAGTAGCTAGAATCGAAAGGACTGTTCAGTTTTCTGAACAATAGGCGCCCAGGGAGGGCAAAATGGATCGACTCCAAGCGATGGAAGTATTTGCGCGCGTTGTGGAAACCGGCAATTTCACCCGTGCAGCGGAACGCTTGCGATTACCGAAAGCCACGGTGACCACCCTGGTGCAGAACCTCGAATCGCACCTCGGGACCAAGCTGCTGAATCGCACGACGCGTCGGGTCAACGTGACGGCGGACGGTGCCGCCTATTACGAACGTTGCCTGCGCATCTTGAGCGAGGTCGAAGAAACGGAGCAGGCCCTGTCGCGAACCAGCGCGACCGCCAAAGGCCGCTTACGTGTCGACGTACCGGGATCTTTCGGCCGTTACATTCTCATGCCGGCATTAGGCGAATTCTTCGCCCGCTATCCCGATATCCGCCTCGAACTCGGCTGCAGCGACCGCCCCGTCGATCTGCTCGAAGAAGGCGTCGATTGCGTGGTACGCGGCGGCGATGTGCATGACACCTCCTTGGTTGCACGGCGCGTCGCCGATTGCGAATTCGTGACCTGTGCGCACATCGATTACATCGAACGCCATGGCATGCCGCACCATCCTTCCGATCTGGAACGCCATCAATGCATCAATTATTTTTCCGCCAAGACGGGCAAGATTTTCGAGTGGAATTTCAATCGCGGCGGTGAACGCATCGTCATGCCGGTGCAGGGAAATATCGCAGTCAACGACGGCGATGCGTACTTGGCCGCCGGCCTCAGCGGTCTGGGCGTCATGCAAGCGCCGTTGATGCAGGTCGGCAAGAAACTCGCGACCGGCCAGTTAATCCGCCTGCTGCCCGAATGGAGCATCGATCCCCTGCCCGTGTGGGTGATGTATCCGCAAAACCGGCATCTCTCGGCGAAAGTGCGCGTCTTCGTCGACTGGGTTGCTGAAATGTTCGCGCGGCATTGGCACTTCGACGGCGCGGTGCCTGTGCAAACGGAACCGAAAGAACCGAAGCGTTTGGCCAGCGTCAGCTAAAACTGGCGCTTCGCGCAAAGGCGTTGGACAATGGCGCGATGTCCACACCCCATGGCGGACCCTATGACGCGCTGATCATCGGCGCCGGCCACAACGGCCTGACATGCGCGTGTTATCTGGCGGCCGCCGGACTTCGCGTGCGCGTTCTCGAACGGCGCCACATCGTCGGCGGCGCTGCGGTCACGGAAGAATTCCACCCCGGTTTTCGTAATTCCATCGCGAGCTACACGGTCAGCCTGCTCAACCCCAAGGTAATTCGCGATCTGCACCTGGCGAAGCACGGTCTGCGCATCGTCGAACGCCCGTTCTCCAACTTTCTTCCGCTGGATGACAACAGCTATTTACGCGTGGGCGGCGGATTGGAAGCCACGCAAGCGGAAGTTGCGCGGTTTTCCCAGCGCGACGCAGAGCGACTGCCCGCGTATTACGCCAGCATTGAACGCGTTGCCGCGGTGTTGCGCGACACGGTCTTGCAAACGCCACCGAATGTCGGCGGTGGACTCGTGGACCTTTGGCGCGCCTTGAAACTCGGCAACAGCTTGCGTGGTCTCGACATCGAAACGCAGCGCGACCTGCATGCGCTTTTCACCAAAAGCGCGGGCGACATACTCGACACATGGTTTGAATCCGCGCCGATCAAGGCGGCGCTGGGTTTCGATGCGATCGTGGGTAATTACGCGAGCCCGTATACGCCCGGCTCCGCGTATGTGTTGCTGCATCATTGCTTCGGGGAAGTGAACGGCAAACGCGGCATCTGGGGCCACGCCATCGGCGGCATGGGTGCCATCACGCAAGCGATGGCCGCCGAAGCGAAAGCGCGAGGTGTAGAGATCACGACCTCTTGCGCCGTCGAACGCGTTCTCGTGCGGAATGGTCGCGCCGTTGGCGTGCTGCTCCAAGATGGAACCAGCATCGCCGCACAACGCATTGTCTCGAACCTCAATCCCAAACTTCTTTTCGAAAAACTGGTTGAGCCCGAAGTCTTGGACATCGATTTTCGGCGACGCATCGCCGGATGGAAATGCGGTTCGGGGACGCTACGTATGAACGTCGCGTTAAAAGAACTCCCGGATTTCAGTTGTCTGCCCGGTAAGGCGGCGCAACCTCACCACAGCTCCGGCATCATCATGGCGCCCTCGCTGCAATACATGGATCGCGCCTATCGCGATGCCCAAGAATTCGGTTGGTCGCGCCAACCGATTGTGGAAATGCTTATTCCCAGCACGGTTGACGATTCGCTCGCACCGAGCGGCATGCATGTTGCCAGTCTGTTCTGCCAACAATTTTCACCTGAGGCCGACTGGGATACGCATCGTGAGCAAGCCGCCGATCTCGTCATCGATACCGTGAATCGTTATGCGCCCAATTTCAAGAGCGCCGTGATCGCAAAACAAGTGCTGACGCCTTTGGACCTCGAACGGACTTTCGGTTTGATCGGCGGCGATATTTTTCACGGCGCGCTCTCGCTCGATCAATTATTCAGCGCACGCCCCGTGTTGGGCCATGCGGACTATCGCAGCCCGATCGCCGCTTTGTATCTATGCGGCTCGGGGACCCATCCCGGCGGCGGGGTCACCGGTGCACCGGGCCACAATGCGGCGCAGGAAATCATTAAGGATTGGCGCAGCAAAAAATAACAATCACGGCAGTTCATCAGGAGGAGTCTCATGCGTGCGAAACCGGAGGGCGGCGGCAGCCCGCAGCCCGCGCTGTCGTTGTGGGATGCAACCGCGATCATCGTCGGCCTGGTGATCGGCGCGGGAATCTTCCGCCTGCCCCCGCTTGTCGCAGCCAATACGCCGAACGAATGGGTTTTCTACGGGTTATGGATCGGCGGCGGAATCATTTCGTTGATCGGCGCGCTTTGCTATGCGGAACTCGCAAGCGCTTATCCCAATGCCGGCGGCGACTACCATTTTCTACAACGCGCGTTCGGACGCAGTCTCTCATTCCTCTTCGCCTGGGCGCGTATCGCGGTAATCACAACCGGTTCCATTGCCATTCTGGCGTTCACCTTTGGCGACTACGCATCGAACCTTTATCGCTTAGGAGACGCCTCCTCCTCCATCTATGCGGGCGTCGCCGTGTTGATCCTCACGGCGATCAATCTGCTCGGTATGCCGAGCACACGCGGCACACAAAACCTGCTCACTATTTTAGAAGTGCTCGGTTTGACGGCGGTCGCCATCACGGGCCTCATTCTGATCGCGCCGGCGCCGGAACCGGTTGCCGCAGTGGCCGGGAACACTTCATCGCTTAGCTTTGCCACCGTGCCGATGGCAATCCTCTTCGTGCTGTTCACTTATGGCGGATGGAACGAAAGCGCTTATATTTCGGCGGAGGTGAAAGAACGCCGTAACATCATGCGCGCGCTCGTGCTGTCGCTGCTCAGCGTGACACTGCTGTATCTCGTGCTGAATTATGCGTACGTGCGCACGCTTGGCTTCGCCGGTGTGGCAGGGAGCGAGACCGTTGCCGCGGATGTCCTCCGTGCGTATTTTGGCGAAACCGGCGCCAAGATCATCAGTTTCATCATCGCCGTCTCGGCGCTTACTTCCATCAATGCCACCATCGTTGTGGGGGCGCGATCGAACTATGCGCTCGGGCGCGACTGGCGCCTCTTTCGCTGGCTCGGTTACTGGGACGAAAAAACCGATGCGCCGCGTAACGCGCTTTACGTCCAAAGCGGCGTGTCCCTGGCATTGATCATCGTCGGCGCTTTCGGCGGCGAGATTGAAACCATGGTCAATTACACGATGCCGGTATTCTGGTTCTTTGTGCTCATGGTCGGCATCGGGCTGCTCGTCTTGCGCAAGAAGGACCCCGACGCGCCGCGACCTTTCAAAGTGCCGCTGTACCCCATCACGCCGCTGATTTTCATCGCGACCTGCGCGTTCCTGCTGTATTCAAGTCTTGCCTACGTGAAAGGAGGCGCGCAACTCGGGGTAGCGGTGCTGGCCGTCGGCGCGCTATTGTTGATCATCGAACGCTTGCGGAAAAACTAGCGCATGGATCGTCGCCTCTTTCTATCGCTGTTATCGCTACCGCTGGTGGCTTGTTCCCTGGGGGCACGTCCCGGCGGCGAAAGCGTGATCCTGCCCGCTGACGCAGATCGACCGCCCGACGTGCCTTATGTGGACTCGGAACAAGACATCGTCGATGCGATGCTGCGCTTGGCGGAAGTGCGCGCCGATGATGTTGTCTATGACCTGGGCTGCGGCGACGGCCGCATCGTGAATACTGCGGCCAAGCAATACGGCGCGCGCGGTGTGGGGATCGATCTCGATCCGCATCTGATCGCAGTGGCGCGCGGTTATTCCGATCTTGCCAAAGTCAGTCACAAGACCCTGTTCAAAGTCGGCGATTTGTTCGACACTGACCTCAGCCCGGCGACTGTGGTCAGCTTGTTTTTATCGGTCGACGTGAATAAGCGTCTGCGCCCTAAATTGTTGCGCGAACTGAAACCCGGCAGTCGCGTGGTGTCCAACCGTTTCGACATGGGCAACACGTGGACGCCCGAACGCACCGTCATGCTGGGGAGCCGCCAGATTTTTCTCTGGCGCATCCCGGCATCGATTTGAAAGGAAGAGCATGGATATCGCGATGATCGGTCTGGGGCGCATGGGCGCCAATATGGCGCGGCGCCTTGCGCGAGGCGGCGTGCGTGTATTAGGACAAGACTTACACGCTCCGGCGCGCGATGCGCTCTCCGACGAAGCAGGCGTGCAAACCGTCGACACGCTCGACGCCGTGCTGCAAAAACTGCCCGGACCGCGCATCTTCTGGTTGATGCTGCCCGCAGGTCCCGTCACGCAGGCGACCATTGACCGGCTGGCAACCATGGTTTCGCCCGGCGACATCATCATCGACGGCGGCAACGCCTTCTATAAAGATTCTCAAAAACGCGCGCAAGCGCTCGCTGAGCGCGCGATCAGTTTTGTCGATTGTGGTGTATCGGGCGGCGTATGGGGATTGGAGAACGGCTACACGCTGACGCTCGGCGGCGATATTCAAGCGATTAACAAACTCGAACGCTTTGCGAAAATTCTTGCGCCTTCCGATCAAGGT
>DATEOW010000168.1:0-3469 GCA_035273665.1 Burkholderiales bacterium
TTCACGACACGCCACTCTTCGGCGCCCGCTTCTTCCATACGTTTCTGCCACGCCTCAAGCCGTCCGAAATAAAGTCGTGGGTCGATGTTATCGGTATGCAGCTTCACCACGTTGATTGCGATGACGCGCACGCCCTTCAACTCCATCGGAAAATCGCGCATGGTTTTCTGATCGAGTTCTTCCTGCATATCGGAAAAAACGACAAGCGTCTTCGTTCCCGCACCGGTTTCATTCAAATACTCGGCGCCTTGCAGCACGCCGCCGGAGATGTCGGTATAGCGGCTTCCTTTAACGCCTTTAAGAAATTCCCCGACACCTGCTTGAAATGCGCGCTTCTGTGCATTGGCTTGCGAAGGCCGCGTGTCGAAGGTCGCCTTGGCGATAATGTCCTTCTCGCTAAAGCTGCGGCTCTCCACTCGAGCAACGGCGAGCGAGTCGCCCGGTTGGAGCGTGCCGAGCAGATAGTTGACGATGCGCTGTGCCTTGCCCGCTTCCTCGGCATAAGTCCCGGACGTATCGATCAGCATGTATACCGCGTGCGCATTGCTCCGCGTATCGCCACAGCCGGCCATCAACGCGACGCACAGCGCCAACGCAAATGGCGCAAGATGTTGCAAGACGATTTTCATGAGGCGCTCCTTGCATCTTTCACATCGATGGCAGGAACCGCAGGCGTGCTCGCCGGAACGATGCGACGACCTGCCTTTTCCATCAGCAAGGGCAAGACAATCGCGATGTCATACAGGCTCAGAAGCACTCTACTGCCATGCCGAGCGAAATGACCCAGCAGCCGCAACGCAAATGCGGCGCACCGTACAAGCGCAAGAACGACAATGCCGCCGACCGTGCGCAACGCGTGAATCAGCGATTCGAGCGGAATCGCCACAAAGGCAAGCGCGAAGGGCAGAATGAAACCGAGCAGCATCTGTCCGGCGGTCGGCAATCCGCCGAGCCAACCTTCGTTTAGCACGACCGTTTGCTGCACGGTAGCGAGCGATTGAATCAGCGCTTGCTTGTCCGCGATCAGCACATCGCGCATCAGCGCAAGTGCCGCTTCGACAATTGCAAGAATCACGAGTAATGTCGCCGAGGTCCACAACAAGCGGCGACGCATGCGATCGTCCAGATTTTGGATTGGCGGAAAGAGATGAGTGATGCGCAGCGTCTCCATCACAAAGAGACCCATGGACGCTTCAACGAGAATAATCACCAGCGCCGCGATTTCGGAGGTCTTCAGATTGCCCGCCAGCATATCGCCGGCTCCGACCATTTCCGACATCGGCAGTGCGATCAAATGGAAGTTGACGAATGCGCCGCCAACAGCGACGGTCATGACAATCAACGACACGATCAACTGTGTGAATGCCGAGACCGCGAGCGAGTGCGCCGCTCTGTCAGTCCGCGCGTTGATTTCCCGGTACTTCTCCATTTGCGCATCCACGATGGCCGCGCTCGATTGCAATCCATCCAGCTTTTTATCGACGCGCGACATCGTACGCTCGACCGAGCGCCAGAACGGCAGAAAACCGCCCAGGATGCGATGCCGAGACTTATATGCGCGGCGGTACTCGGCCAGGGACTTGTCATGCATGGCAGCGATCGAGTCATTGAGCTCAAGAAGGATTTTTTGCACCACCTCGCTGCCGGAGGTGACCTTGCTGAGGGCGGCGACAGTTTCGATCCACTCAGGCGACTGAGGCGGCACTTCGCCGCATTTCTTATAGTCGTCTTCCATGCGCGCGATTTCGTCCAGCATTTTGCGTTGCAAGCCCGGATAACCGTCGAGATCGCGGGTTACGAGGATGCTCACACGCTCGAACTCGCGCTCGATGCGAGCCTCGACGTCTTGCCGCGCTTGCGCAAACAGCACCGCGCGGTTTCGCTTATGTATTTCCTCCGCAGCCGCCGCAAGCCAGCGCGAAAGCAACCGCAGCGGCCCCGAAATAACCGCGCCCGTCGAGCGAATGAGTTCGTGCATAGACGAACGTGCCGCGTAAAGGAACACCATTGCACCGAGCGCCCACGTCAGCGCGGAAAGTCCCGCGCTGTCGGGCCAGATCATCCATATGCTGTCCATCGGCTCTACCCTCCCACTTCTAGGATTTGTGAATTACGTCCTGCACCTTAGTGGACGAAGCGCATGACGGCGCCGCACAAACCGGCCGGCGCAGAGAAATAATTCACATAGTCAGATATGCCAAATGCATATGTCGGAGTCGAGCGACGTCCCGACGTCGAACGTACGACTTCGCTTGACAGCGTGTTTTTATTCAAAGGGAACACGATCGCTGATGACACTCCGCGTCGAGCATCAGACTGAGATCGTAAATCTCAGTGGGCCCTTCGGCGTTCACCAGCGGATGTGAAAGGCCGCCTCTTCTTCTTTGAATCAAGTTTCCATCAGAAGACCTGAACCGCCGAGCTCGGCAGGAAAGTCCTTCATCTTTGGCAAACCATCGTTCATCGCCAGTCGCGATTCCTGATAGTTGACGTGAACCCCCGGCTGATAGGGCAAATCGGGAAGCGCAGCCGCATACACATCGATCAAGCCCCAGTGAGGATGTGCGGTCATGACATGGCCGCCGCATTGTTTGCACCATTGCCTCCCGCTTTTGGGCGTCCGGTTATAGATCGCGAGATGTTCCTCACCCCGAACCACTTTCACGGCGTCGGTCTTCCATAAGCTGAACGCGTTCACCGGTCCGGCGGACCACCGGCGGCAAGATTCGCAATGGCAATAGCCCATGCCTTCGGGCGCACCCCGGACCTCGATTTGCACTGCCCCGCAGAAGCAACCGCCTTGATAAGTGCTTTCTTGCTTCGATTCTCTGGACATACCGCTTTCCTTGTTCTTGTTAGGAACGAGCGATTGTGGCGGAAGGACGCTAGGAGAACTTTGCAGGCCGTCGATGGAACTTGTTCAACGCTCCGGATGTGGCCATTGAATGATGAGAACGGGCAGATACAGGAACAGCATCTTCCAATGAGAATGGCTTATTGAGTCCACACCCCGAATCCTGCTTTCGCGGGAACAACCGGATCCTGCCGATGCGTCCGACACCGGCACAGCGCCTGCCTGCAAGAGGGACCAGTGATCCTACCCTGGCCCAACCACTTTCCCTCCATCGGCTTCGTTCAGCCGTGACCGCAACCCAAGGAGATTTGCCATGCAAGCCAACCAAGTGAAGCAAGAATTACCGAAGATTCAGGAACAGATCAGCGAGGCGGAGCGCATCTGCGAATACTCCGACTCTGCGTCGGAAGAATTAAAGGAAGTCCTCAGCGAGCTGAGTAACCGTTCGAGCGCTGCCCAGCAGCTCCTCGAAGAGGAAGAGGACGAGCAGCGCATTGTGGAATACGTGGACGAACTCGAAGAACTAAGCGATCGGGCGATGAAGGCCTGCCGCGAATCCAGCGATAGTCTCGACCTCGGTCTGCAACATGCGGTACGAACCGCACACAAAAGCTT
>DATEOW010000169.1:0-9958 GCA_035273665.1 Burkholderiales bacterium
TGTCTTGTTGCCCGCGAGTAGCTTCGGCAAAAATCTCGCGCCACGCATTGCCGCCTTGCTCGACGTCGCGCAAATCTCCGATGTGATCGCGATTGAATCGGCGGACACGTTCAAGCGACCGATTTACGCCGGCAACGCGATCGCTACGGTGCAGTCCACCGATTCGATCAAAGTGCTGACGATTCGGAGTACGGCTTTCGAGGCGGTGAAGGAAGGCGGCAGTGCTGCGATTGAAAACATTCCCCCAGGCGCGCCGAACGAACAATCGCGGCTCATCGGCCGAGAGGTGACGCAAAGTGAGCGCCCGGAACTGGGCGGGGCGCGAGTGGTGGTGTCAGGGGGACGAGGTCTGGGCTCGGCAGAAGCTTTCAAAAAGTTGGCGCAATTGGCCGATAAGCTTGGCGCCGCGCTCGGTGCGAGTCGGGCGGCGGTTGACGCAGGCTATGTGCCGAATGATTGGCAAGTGGGGCAGACGGGCAAGATCGTCGCGCCGGAACTTTATATTGCAGTGGGGATCTCTGGGGCGATCCAGCATTTGGCTGGGATGAAAGACAGTCGCGTCATCGTTGCGATCAATAAGGATCCCGAGGCGCCGATCTTCGCCGTTGCCGACTATGGGTTGGTCGGCGATCTGTTCGACATCGTCCCCCAATTTCTCGAGGCGCTCGACAGCGCCTGAAAGGTGATATGAGCGAGTATCACGCGCCCTTGCGCGACATGCGTTTTGTATTGCAGCACTTGGCAGGGATCGACGAGATCGCTCAACTGCCGCAATGCGGCGATGCGAATATGGAACTCGTGGATCAAATTCTCGATGAGAGCGCGCGTTTCGCCAACGAGGTGCTTTCCCCCTTGAATCGCGTCGGCGACGAACAAGGCGCCACGCTCAAAGGCGACGAAGTGGAAACGCCCACGGGTTTTAAAGAGGCGTACCGTCAATTTATCGAAGCCGGGTGGAACGGCTTGCAGTTTCCCAGCGAATTCGGCGGTCAGGGCCTGCCCAAAATCGTCGCGACCCCCGTTATGGAAATGTGGAAGTCGGCGAACATGGCGTTTTCGCTTTGCCCCATGCTCAGCGCGGGTGCGGCAGAAGCGCTGCTTTTGTGCGGCACAGAGGCGCAGCAAGAAACTTATATTCCAAAGCTTGCCGAAGGGACTTGGACAGGCACCATGAATTTGACGGAGCCGCAAGCCGGTTCCGACCTCGCCCAAATTAAAACCCGCGCCGTACCAGAGGGGAGTCACTACCGCGTTTTTGGCCAAAAGATATTCATTACTTACGGCGAGCACGACATGGCGGAGAACATCGTGCACTTGGTGCTCGCTCGGTTGCCCGATGCACCGGCGGGAGTGAAGGGCATTTCGATGTTTATCGTGCCGAAATTTCTGCTTCGGGAGGACGGCTCGCTCGGTGAACGCAACGACGTGCGCTGCATATCCTTGGAACACAAGCTCGGTATCCATGCCAGTCCGACGGCCGTCATGGTCTACGGCGAAAAAGACGGCGCAATCGGTTATCTCGTCGGTCAAGCGAATCGCGGGCTGGAATACATGTTCGTCATGATGAATGCGGCGCGTTTCGCCGTGGGGATGGAGGGCGTCTCTATCGCGGAACGCGCCTATCAGCAGGCCGTTGCATACGCGCGGGACCGTGTACAGGGGCGCGATCTGCAAAGCGGCGCGCAAGTGCCGATCATCGCGCACCCCGATGTGCGTCGCATGTTGATGCGTATGAAAACGCTGACCGAAGCCATGCGCGCGTTGGCCTATGTGGTCGCCGCCTCCATCGACCGTGCCGAACATCATCCCGACGAGGCGGTGCGCAAACAGCAACAGGCTTTTGTCGATCTGATGATTCCGGTGGTGAAAGGATGGTCTACGGAAACGGCGATTGATGTCGCGTCGACCGGCGTCCAGGTTCACGGTGGTATGGGCTATATCGAAGAGACCGGCGCCGCACAGCATTTACGCGATGCGCGTATCACCACGATCTACGAAGGGACGACCGCTATTCAGGCGAACGATCTGATCGGTCGAAAAATTTTGCGGGACGGTGGTGTCGCTGCGCGGGCGCTCATGGACGAAATCCGAAGCGTTGCAGAGGCGTTGGGCGTCGATAACGACATGCGTCAAGCCCTCGTCGAAGCAGTCGAGGCCTACGAAAAATCGGTGCACTGGATTCTCGACGTCAATCAACGGGATCCAAAGCTCGCCTACGCGGCGTCCGTGCCGTTCTTACAGTTGATGGGCGTACTGTGCGGCGGCTGGCAAATGGCGCGCGCGCATCTCGCTGCCGAGAAACTTGATGCCGCCGATGCCTTCGTTCAAGCGAAGCACATCAGCGCGGAATTCTATGCAGCCACTTTTCTTACTCAGGTGCCCGCGATGGCTGCGGCAATGCAACAGGCGGCGGCGAGTACCTTGAAACTCGACGAAGCGCAGTTCTAAGGCTTCACATATTCGGATAGTTCGGGCCGTCACCGCCTTGCGGGACAACCCAATCGATATTCTGAGTGGGGTCTTTAATGTCGCAGGCTTTGCAATGCACGCAATTCGCCGCGTTGATCTGCAAGCGAGGTTTTCCTTCATTGCGCAGGATCTCGTAAACCCCCGCGGGGCAATAGCGTTGCTCCGGCGAATCATATTGCGCGAGATTGATCTCGATCGCGCGTTCCGGCTCCCTCAAACGCAAATGACAAGGCTGGTTTTCTTCGTGCTGCGTGTTGGATAAATAAACGGAAGTGAGTTTGTCGAAGGTCAACACACCGTCCGGCGACGGATAGTCGATGGCTCGGTGCTTGGCGGCCGGCTCGAGGCTTTGATGGTCCGCTTTGGGATGATGCAAAGTCCACGGCGCGCCACCTTTGAAAATATAAGCTTCCAATGCGGCGTGCGCCAAGCCCCCGTATAAACCCCAGCGGAAAGCGGGTTTGAAATTCCGCGCCGCGTAGAGTTCTTCCCATGCCCAAGTCTTGCGCATGCGCGTCCGGTACTGCGTCGCTTCGGCGCCTTCTTTGTATCGGATCAAATCGAACACGGTTTCGGCGGCGGTCATGCCGGATTTCATGGCGGTATGACTGCCCTTGATTTTCTGCACATTGAGAAAGCCCGCCGCATCGCCGATCAACAGGCCGCCCGGGAAGTGGAGCTTCGGCAGCGACTGCAAACCGCCCGAGGAGATGGCGCGTGCGCCGTAGGACACCCGGCGTGCGCCGGCGAAGTAGTCGCGGATCGCGGGATGGGTCTTGAAGCGCTGAAATTCCTGGTACGGGGAAAGATAAGGATTGCGGTAACCGAGGCCCGTGATCAGGCCGACGTAGACTTGGTTTTCTTCCAAGTGGTACAGAAATCCACCGCCATAGGTTTTTGCGTCCAAGGGCCAACCGACAGTGTGGATGACAAGCCCTTGACGATGTTTGGCCGGGTCAATCTCCCACAGTTCTTTAATCCCTAAGCCATAAACTTGCGGTTCCGCGTCCGTGTTGAGCTTGTAACGTGCCATGAGCGCTTTGGTCAGCGAGCCTCTGCAGCCCTCCGCAAAAATGGTTTGCTTGGCGTGTAATTCGACGCCGGGCTGATAGTTGCTGGTCTGCGTACCGTCTCGCGCGACGCCCATGTCGCCTGTCGCGACGCCCCGCACTTGCCCTTTGTCGTCATACAGGATTTCAGCGGCGGCGAAACCCGGATAGATCTCGACTCCCAGCGCTTCGGCTTGTGTCGCCAACCAGCGGCAGAGATTCCCCAGACTAATGATGAAGTTCCCGCCGTTCTCCATGGCCGGGGGAACGGGCAGGCGATAAGCCTTTTTCGCCGTCAGAAAGAAGGCTTGGTCCTGAAGCACGGGCGTATGCAAAGGTGCATTGCCGCGTTCGCGCCAATCGGGGATTAACTCATCGAGTGCGCGCGGCTCGAATACCGCACCGGAGAGGATGTGCGCGCCGATTTCAGCGCCTTTCTCGAGAATGCAGACGCTCAATTGGAGATTGCGCTTTGCCGCCAGTTGCTTGAGGCGAATGGCGCACGCCAGCCCGGCGGGCCCGCCGCCGACGATGACCGCGTCGTACTGCATCACTTCACGCTGCATGCACAATCCATTGCTCGCATCAGGGGTTCTTATCTTAGCGCTTGCGTTGAGAGGCGACCCGGTTTCCGGTATCATTCGCCATCCCGAATCCCTGTTCCTCAATGACCAAGTATGTCTTCGTTTCGGGCGGTGTGGTGTCCTCGTTGGGGAAGGGTATCGCCGCCGCCTCGCTTGCCGCGATCCTCGAATCGCGCGGTCTAAAAGTCACTCTTCTCAAGCTCGATCCCTACATCAACGTCGATCCCGGCACGATGAGCCCGTTCCAGCATGGCGAGGTTTTCGTCACGCAGGATGGCGCCGAAACCGACCTCGATCTGGGTCACTACGAGCGTTATATCTCGGCCAAGATGCGCAAGGTGAACAACTTCACCACCGGCCAAATCTATGAAAGCGTGATCAAGAAGGAGCGCCGCGGCGACTACCTCGGCCGTACGGTGCAGGTCATTCCGCATATCACCGATGAAATCAAAAGCTTCATCAAACGTGGCGCCGGGGATGTCGACGTCGCCATTGTGGAAATCGGCGGCACTGTCGGTGACATCGAATCCCTGCCGTTCCTGGAAGCGATCCGGCAGATGCGTCTGGAACTCGGTGAGCGCAGCACCTGTTATGTCCACTTGACGCTCGTGCCCTATATCAAGAGCGCGGGCGAAATCAAAACCAAGCCGACGCAGCATTCTGTGAAGGAACTGCGCGAAATCGGGATTCAGCCGGATGTCGTGCTGTGTCGCACCGACCGGCCGTTGCCCGAAGAAGAGAAAAAGAAAATCGCGCTGTTCTGCAACCTGCGCGAAAACTCGGTGATCTCGGTTTGGGATGCCGATTCGATTTACAAAATTCCCTCGATGCTGCATCAGCAGATGCTGGACGAGATCGTCTGTCACAAGCTGGATCTCATTGCCAAGTCGGCCGACCTCTCCGTGTGGGACAAGCTGATTTACGCGCTGGAGCATCCACAACACCAAGTCACGATCGCCTTGGTCGGCAAGTACGTGGATTTAACCGAGTCCTACAAGTCCTTGTCCGAGTCGCTCATTCACGCGGGCATTCATACGCTGTCGAAAGTAAACATCCGCTA
Source organism: Burkholderiales bacterium (assembly GCA_035273665.1). Taxonomy (GTDB): domain Bacteria; phylum Pseudomonadota; class Gammaproteobacteria; order Burkholderiales; family SG8-39; genus DATEEW01. The sequence continues at coordinate 5,163 of DATEOW010000169.1, forward strand.
CATCGATTCGGAATCGATCGAGCGCGAGGGCACCGAAGCGCTCGAAGATGTGGACGCCGTCCTCGTGCCCGGAGGGTTCGGCAAGCGCGGCGTCGAAGGCAAGATGGCAGCTATTCGCTACGCGCGTGAAAACAAGATTCCGTACCTTGGCATCTGCCTGGGCATGCAACTCGCGGTCATCGAGTTCGCGCGCAATATGTGCGGCCTGGCCGGCGCGAACTCCACTGAATTCGATTCCGAAGCACCGCATCCCGTGGTGGCGCTCATTACGGAATGGATGGATCGCGACGGTAAAGTGGAAAAACGCGATGCGCAATCCAATCTTGGCGGCACGATGCGCCTCGGCGCGCAGGCGGCCAACTTGGATTCGGGTAGCCTGACGCGCAAGATCTACGGCACCGATGTCATCAACGAGCGGCACCGCCACCGCTATGAAGTCAACGAACACTATGTGCCGCGTCTCAAAGACGCGGGCTTACGCATCTCCGGCCTGACACAGGCCGAGCAATTGGTAGAGACCGTGGAATTGCCCAATCACCCTTGGTTCGTCGGCGTGCAGTTCCATCCGGAATTCACCTCGACGCCACGCGGTGGGCATCCTTTGTTCAAGAGTTTCATCGAGGCGGCGATCGCCTATCAGGAAGGCCGCGCCAAAAGTGCGGTACCGGCATGAAGTTATGCGGATTCGAGGCGGGCCTCGATCAGCCGATTTTCTTGATCGCCGGTCCTTGCGTTGTCGAGTCACGCGATATGGCGCACGACACGGCTGGCCAATTGAAGGAAATCTGCGCGAGTGTCGGCCTTCCCTTCATTTACAAATCGTCCTACGACAAAGCGAATCGCACTTCCGGTAAATCGTTTCGCGGACCGGGCATGGACAAAGGCTTGGAGATTCTCGCCGACGTACGCAAAAAAGTCGGCGTGCCGGTGCTGACGGATGTGCATAGCGAAGACGAGATTCCCGCCGTGGCGGAAGTGGTGGATGTATTGCAAACGCCCGCCTTCCTGTGTCGGCAGACCGATTTCATTCATGCCGTGGCCCGCTCCGGCAAGCCGGTGAATATCAAGAAGGGCCAGTTCCTTGCGCCGGGCGATATGAAGAATGTCGTGGATAAGGCGCGGGAGGCCAGCGGTACGGACAACATCATGGTTTGCGAACGTGGCGTATCGTTCGGCTATAACAACTTGGTGTCGGACATGCGGTCCTTATCCATCATGCGTGAGACGCGTTGCCCGGTGGTATTCGATGCGACGCATTCGGTGCAATTGCCGGGTGGGCAGGGCGGCTCGAGCGGCGGACAGCGCGAGTTCGTGCCCGTGCTTGCGCGGGCCGCGGTTGCGACCGGCGTCGCGGGACTTTTCATGGAAACGCATCCGAATCCCGCAGAGGCCTTGTCCGACGGCCCAAATGCATGGCCGCTTGGCATGATGAAAGAACTATTGGAGACGCTGAAGGCGCTGGATGAATTGGTCAAGCGCAGCGGCTTCGCCGAATTGAAATTACAAAGTTAGCAGGGGGCAGTATGAGTTCCATTGTCGATGTCGTTGCTAGAGAAATCCTCGATTCGCGAGGCAATCCCACGGTCGAAGCGGATGTGCTTCTCGAATCAGGGATCATGGGCCGTGCAGCGGTCCCCTCCGGCGCTTCCACGGGTTCACGCGAAGCCCTCGAATTGCGCGATGGCGACAAGCAACGTTACCTCGGTAAAGGCGTGTTGCGAGCGGTCGAGCATATCAACACCGAAATCTCTGAATCGATCATGGGTTTAGACGCGTCGGAGCAGAGTTTCATCGACAACACGCTCGTCGAATTGGACGGCACGGAGAACAAGGGCAGGCTGGGCGCCAATGCGATGCTGGCCGTTTCGATGGCCGTGGCCAAGGCCGCGGCCGATGAAGCGGGCTTGCCGCTCTATCGTTACTTCGGCGGTTCCGGTGCGATGCAAATGCCGGTACCGATGATGAACGTCATCAACGGCGGCGCGCATGCCAATAACAGCCTCGATATCCAGGAATTCATGATTCTGCCCATTGGCGCGCGCAGTTTTCGCGAAGCCTTGCGATGCGGCGCCGAAATTTTTCATGCCTTGAAGAAAGTGTTGGACGACAAGGGCTTTGCGACGACAGTCGGCGATGAGGGCGGTTTCGCGCCGAACGTCAAGTCGAACGCCGAAGCACTCGAGCTCATTATGCAAGCCATCGAGAAGGCCGGTTACATGCCCGGCGGCGATGTGGTGCTGGGCCTCGATTGCGCGAGCTCCGAATTCTTCAAAGACGGGCGTTATCACTTGAGCGCGGAGAAGTTACAACTGAACTCGACCGAGTTCGCCGACTATCTCGGCACGCTGGCCGACAAATTCCCCATCATCAGTATCGAAGACGGTATGGGCGAGTCCGATTGGGAAGGCTGGCAGGTATTGACGAAAAAGCTCGGCAAGCGGCTGCAGCTTGTCGGCGATGATCTCTTCGTCACGAACGCCAAAATTCTGCGTGAAGGGATCAAGCTTGGCGTCGCCAATTCGATCCTCATCAAAGTCAATCAAATCGGCACGCTCACCGAAACCTTCGCGGCGATCGAGCTCGCGAAGCGCAGCGGCTACACGTCAGTGATCTCCCACCGCTCGGGTGAAACGGAAGACACAACTATCGCTGACATTGCGGTCGGCACGAATGCGTTGCAGATCAAGACCGGGTCCCTCTCTCGCTCTGACCGCATCGCCAAATACAATCAGCTGCTCCGTATCGAAGAAGATCTTGGCGACGCAGTGACCTATCCGGGTCGCGAGGCGTTCTACCAGTTGCGTTCCTGATCGTGCGCAAGCTCGCCATCGTTCTGGGCGTATTGATCGTGGCGATTCAATATCCCCTATGGCTGGGCAAAGGCGGATGGCTCAAGGTCTGGGATCACAACAAGCAACTTGCGGCGCAAAAAGAAGAGAATCGCAATATGCAGGTTCGCAACGATGCGCTTGATGCGGAGGTGCGCGATTTGCGCTCGGGATTGGAGGCGGTGGAAGAACGCGCCCGCTTCGAAATGGGCCTCATCAAGAAGGATGAGGTTTTTTTTCAAATCGTCGAGACACCTGCCGCGCCCGCAAAACCTTAGCGCGCCTTGAATCTTCATTCCCTCTTAGCCAAGCGCGCAGCCGAAGGCCGCCCATTAAGGGTAGGACTTATCGGCGCAGGCAAGTTCGGCGCGATGTACTTGTCCCAGGCGCGCAGGACCGTCGGCATCCATATCGTCGCGGTTGCGGACCGTTCTATGGTGCGCGCGGAGGATGCACTTAAACGGACTGGTTGGGCGCCGCAACGCTACGCCGCGCGCAGTTTTGAAGACGCTTCCAGGCATGCGACAACTTTCTTGACCGATGATGTACCGGCGCTTATCCGCTCCCCCTTCATTGATATCGTCATCGATGCCACCGGCCATTCCGCCGCCGGCATCGAACACGTGCTGGCGTGTTGCGAACATCAAAAGCATATCGTCATGGTCAACGTCGAAGCGGATGCGCTTGCCGGGCCGCTGTTGGCTCGGCGGGCGGCCGAAGCGGGCATTGTTTATTCGCTCGCTTACGGCGATCAGCCGGCACTGATTTGCGAGCTGGTGGATTGGGCCCGTACCGCAGGCCTCGACGTTGTCGCTGCGGGGAAGGGGACAAAGTATTTGCCCGCGTATCACGCCTCGACCCCCGATACCGTTTGGACTCATTACGGGTTCACTGCTGAAATGGTCGCGAACGGCGATTTCAATGCGCAAATGTTCAATTCTTTTTTGGACGGGACGAAATCAGCGATCGAGATGGCCGCCGTAGCGAATGCCACCGGATTGAGTCCTGCGCCTCAAGGCTTGGGCTTTCCGCCATGTGGCGTCGACGATTTGGCGCAGATGCTGCGTCCTGCAGATGAAGGCGGCACGCTTCATCATCGCGGGCAGGTAGAAGTCGTTTCGAGCGTGCATCGGGACGGGTCAGCGGTGACGCGCGATTTGCGCTGGGGTGTGTATGTCTGCTTCGCAGGCGACACGGCCTATGTGCAAAAGTGCTTCAAGGAATACGGATTGGTGACGGATGAGTCGGGACTGTATTGCGCGATGTACAAGCCCTTCCATCTCATCGGCTTGGAACTGGGAATTTCCGTGGCATCGGTGGGCTTACGTGCCGAACCCACCGGTGTCCCACGCGCTTTCGTCGCGGACGTTGTCGCGACCGCAAAGCGAGATCTGTCCCCCGGGGAAATACTGGACGGCGAGGGCGGCTACACGGTTTATGGCCGGCTGATGCCTGCCGACGATTCCCTCGCTTGGAACGGATTACCGCTCGGTTTGACGCAAGGGTTGAAGCTCCTTCGCGCAGTGCCAAGTGGCGCCTTTTTGCGCTGGTCGGATGTGGCGTTCGATCCTGTCGATACCGCTATTGCTTTTCGCAAGGAAATGGAAAAGCAGGGCACCTCCGGCGGAGTGACGACATCCCTGTCATAAGCTCGGCGGAAATCATGTCATCCGCTCGTCCATCACACCCCTGAAGTCCGGTTGCCGCTTTCGAAAATGCGTATTAGTTGGCGGACGCCGGGCGCTTTGAGACATAAATCACGTTCACGCGCGGCGCGGACGAGCTTGGCCCGTTTTTCGCAGTAAGCCGGTCATTCTTGTCTCAATAAAAACGCGGCTATGCACGATCCCATCATTCTCGTTTCACCTTTACCCGTTGGCGGTTGGAGCGTGAGGCTCCAAGGTAGCGAAGCCAACCAGGTTTTCGCCGATCGTTATTGCGCGCTTGAATATGCACATGTCTGGGCAC
>DATEOW010000170.1:0-3270 GCA_035273665.1 Burkholderiales bacterium
TACATGCGCCAGGTAGCGCTCATTGCCTTACTCGCGCATATCGGCAGCTACGTTCCCGCTCGCGCAGCGACAATGGGCAGCATCGACCAGATCTTTACTCGAATCGGCGCGGCCGACGATTTGGCCGGCGGCCGTTCAACCTTCATGGTGGAAATGACCGAAAGCGCGAACATCTTGCATAACGCGACCGAGAATAGCCTCGTGTTGATGGATGAAGTCGGGCGCGGTACTTCCACCTTCGATGGGCTGGCGCTCGCTTGGGCGATCGCGCGTCACTTGTTGGAACGTAATCGCGCATACACCTTGTTTGCGACGCACTACTTCGAGCTCACTCAACTTGCGCAAGAGTTTCGAGAAGCGGCCAATGTGCACCTGGATGCCGTGGAACACAAAGACCGTATTGTTTTTCTGCATGCGCTTGAGGAAGGCCCGGCCAGCCAGAGCTACGGTCTCCAAGTGGCGGCGCTCGCGGGTGTGCCCGGCGCTGTCGTTCGTGCGGCGAAACGGCATTTGCAATTGCTGGAGCGGCAAAGCCTGTCAAAGGGCGGCCAACCCGATTTATTCGTCGCGAACGCCATTGCGGAACCGATGGAAGCCGAACCGCACCCGGTCGTCGATACCTTGGCCGACATCAACCCCGACGAATTGTCCCCGCGCGAAGCACTGGAGCTGCTTTATAAGTTGAAGAAGCTCTAACGGAGCTTCTTGGCATACCGCTCGCGCACGAAGCGGTTGATATACGTCGTCAGTCCTTCGCCCGCGTCGGCAAGACGCCGCATTTCCAAGATGTGGTCAGCACCGGTAACGGAATCGGTATAACGATAGGTCGAACCATCCTCGAATTGGATTGTGATTGCGCCTTCGTCAATCTCGTAGGCGCGTATCCCCGCATCGCCTCCAAGATTTTTATACCGCTTCATTCAGGTGCGCGTCGAGAAAACGAAAGATGGCATCGTTGACGATTTGTGGGTGGGTGACGGGCCCCATATGCCCGAGGCCTTCAAATTCGATGATCTCGACCTGTGGCAATACTGCGGTGAGGAGCCGCCCCACGCCGCGTGATGACGCAGGTGACAACTTGCCCATCATATACAGCACCGGTATGTCGAGTTGCGCGAAGACTTCGGGTGGCGTCGGTTCGTTGAACAATGCATCGCCCCAATGAGGAAGATTTTCGATGGACGCCAAAATCGGCTGCCGCCTTGCCTCGGGCATCACGGCCCATGCGCCCTCATACATCCAAAAATCGATGAAACGCTGCGCTGCAAGATTTGGAGCACCTCGACGCAAGGCGGCGGTCGCTTCCGTAACCGCGAACCGAATCCCATCCGCGTCGTTCGGCGGATCCCTCTCGGCATCCAATAACGAGAAGAGCGTCGGCTCATAAACCGCCAACGCCCGAACTCGCTCCGGCATCATCGTTGCGGCGATGAGCGCTGTTGCGGCGCCATAAGAATGCCCGACGATCGCGAAACGCTTGCTCGCCTTGGCGAATACGGGCTCAAGCAATGCGACCTCATCGCCCAAACGCAATGGTCCGCCCTGCCACGCAGGGCTTCTGCCGGATCCAAATGCATCCGCCGCGAGCACATGGAATTGGTGCGGCGCGTTTTCCATAAACGTCCGCCATTGACTGGATGAACTCGCATTCGCGTGCAAACAAAGCACGCTGGGGCCGGCACCAAGTTCGCGAAAAAAAGGCTGCATCGAGAGACAAAGTTGTGCGAGGACCGGCAATCGTATAACCGGATTTGTCCTACATCGCAAAAAAATAGATCCCTTCGCCCGGGTCGGCACGGTGCCTGCCTGCGTTATTCGCAGGATGACCTGGAGGAGCAGTTGGGCGTCCTCTTTTATGTCAATGAGAGGAGTTACAGCATGAAACATACTTACATAGCAGCAGCAGTATTGGCGCTGGCCGCTTCACCGGCTCTCGCCGCGGACCAAGGCGCCTATGGTGGCAGTGGTTCTGTCGGGGCATCTGGGAGCACGTACAGTAGTGCTCAGATTCAAAATGATCCAGCGATGATCCGGCAAATCCAGCAACAGTTGAAATCACAGGGCTATCAAACTTCGGTGGATGGTGTTTGGGGTCCTCAAAGCCAACAAGCTTTGCGCGACTTCCAACGTGCGAAGGGAATCAGCGCGAGCGGTAATCTGGATCAAAGCACCTTGACGGCATTGGGTGTCAGCCAATCCGGATCGGTGGGCGCGAGCAGTTCTACAGGCGCAAGCGGCTCGCTCGGTACGAGTGGTTCTGGCGTAAGCGCGGGATCAGCGCCCAATGCCGCGGTTCAAAGCGGACAAGTCGGTGGCGCCGGTGGTAGCACCGGCATGAAAAACGCGCCGACCACGAGCGGGCCGGATATGACCGGAACGAGCACAACGGGTGGTAGTGGCGGTCGTTAATCCTAAGGACTCCCACCCAAGCAAAAGGCCGGGCTTATCCCGGCCTTTTTTTTGTTTTGCGGGCACGACAACTGCGTCCTTTTCATACGGGACGGCGAAGACGTCGTCATCCTTCGTCTTACGGAGTAAAGGAGTCAGCATGAAACTTACTTACCTTGGCGCCGCAATAATTGGCATCGGTGGATGCCCCATAGTGTTTGCGCAGAGCGACATCAGCGCGGGCTCCAGTCCAATGATGGAAAGCGCCGCGCCGCTCGATGATCGGGGGGCCCTGGTTCCTGGCCCAGCGCGCACGGGCGCCGACATCAACACCGCCGCCTCCGCGCAAGCTTTTCTCAATAGTGCCGATGGAGTCCGTCAGGTACAGCAGCAACTCGCCCAACGCGGATACCCCATTGCAGTAGACGGAGTCATGGGGCCGGCCACTCGCTCCGCGCTGCTGAATTTTCAGCAGCGCCAGGGACTCAGCGCAACCGGACGGCTCGATTCCCGAACCTTAGGTGCGCTCGGTGTCGGTACACAAGGAACCTTAGGCGGCAGCGGCAGTATCGGCGCAAACCCAAGCGTTAACCCAAGCGGTGTCGGCAGCACTCCGAGCAGCATCGGCAACCCGAGTGGTGTCGGAAGTAATCCGAGCAGCATTGGCAACCCGAGCGGCGTCGGAAGTAATCCAAGCAGCATTGGGAACCCCGCGGGCGTCGGCAGTAATCCCGGCTTTATAGGAAATCCGACGGGTGTTGGGGGCAGTCCGGGTGTGCCTCCGAGCCGAAATGTTGGGGCGTCCAACCCTAACGTTGGTGGCAGCGTTGGCGGTAGCGGTAGCGTTGGCGGCAACATCAATTCGGGCGCAATGGGTCCCAC
>DATEOW010000171.1:0-32165 GCA_035273665.1 Burkholderiales bacterium
ACATTGCTCGGATTGAATAAGTTGATTGAAGCACAGTTGTTATCGGCGCCGGCAGACCGGCGCACCGATCTTGAAATGGTTAAAAATCTTGTCCATACCCATACGCGCGGCTTGGCGCGCTACAGTTGCGACAACTGCGGATTCAAGGCGCGGCAGTTTTACTGGCAATGCCCGGCTTGTCTGGGCTGGGAAACCTATCCGCCGCGGCGTGCCGAGGAATTCGAACTCGCACCCTGATTAAGCTTTAGTTTAGTTACACGGAGAAAATCTTGAAGATCACGATTATCGGTACCGGCTACGTGGGGCTCGTATCCGGCGCATGTCTGGCTGAAGTGGGGAATGATGTGCTCTGCCTCGATCTCGATCAGCGCAAGATCGATATCTTGGAGTCCGGGGGGATTCCTATTCATGAACCCGGCTTACTGGAAATGGTGCAGCGGAACCGTGCCGCGGGGCGCCTATTCTTCACCACCGACGTGGCCAAAGCGGTTGCCTGGGGCCAAGTGCAGTTCATCGCAGTCGGTACGCCACCGGATGAAGACGGCTCGGCGGATTTGAAACACGTCGTTGCCGCCGCACGCGGGATCGGCAAACACATGACCGAATTTAAAGTCGTTGTAGACAAGTCCACCGTGCCGGTGGGCACCGCCGATGCCGTGCGCGCCGCGATCGCGGACGAGCTTGCCAAGCGTGGTTCGAAAACGCCTTATGCGGTCGTGTCTAACCCCGAGTTTCTAAAGGAAGGGGCAGCAGTCGAGGATTTCATGCGCCCGGACCGTATCGTGGTGGGTGCGGAAGATGAGCAGGCCGCACAGATCATGCGTACGCTTTATGCACCCTTCCAGCGCAATCACGATCGTTTAATCATGATGGATGTGCGGTCGGCGGAACTGACCAAGTACGCTGCGAACGCGATGCTCGCAACGCGGATTTCCTTCATGAATGAAATGGCGAACCTCGCGGAACTTCTGGGTGCGGATATCGAGCAAGTGCGGCGGGGCATCGGTTCCGACCCCCGCATCGGTTATCACTTTTTATATCCGGGCGTGGGCTATGGCGGTTCCTGCTTTCCGAAGGACGTTAAGGCAGTGATCAAGACGGCGTCCGATGCCGGGATGGATCTTCAAGTATTGCAAGCTGTCGAACGCGCTAACGAAACGCAAAAAGGCGTGCTCGTCGAGAAGATCGTCAAACGTTTCGGCGAGAATTTGAGCGGCCGCAGCTTTGCCATGTGGGGGCTCGCCTTCAAACCGAATACCGACGATATGCGCGAAGCACCCTCCCGCGTCATCGTCGCGGAGCTGGTTAAGCGAGGCGCGACGATTGTCGCTTATGATCCGGTTGCGATGGATGAAGCGAAAAATGCGTTCGGCAAGGAAAGCAAATTGCGCTATGCCACATCGCCGATGGGCGCGATTGAAGCAGCCGATGCGCTCGTTATCGTGACGGAGTGGAAGGAATTCCGCAGCCCGGATTTTCGCGGATTGAAAGCGAAACTCAAGCAACCGATCATTTTCGACGGACGAAACTTGTACGAACCCGCGGCAGTGCGGGCGCACGGTTTCGAGTATTTCCCCATCGGACGTAAATAGGCCCGCAGGTGAGCGCCGCGCTCCAGTTACCGGACTTCAAACGCGCCCGTATTCTGGTCGTGGGCGATGTCATGCTCGACCGTTACTGGTTCGGCGATGTCAGCCGTATCTCGCCGGAAGCACCCGTGCCGGTCGTGCGCATTGAGCGTCACGAGGAACGCCCCGGCGGTGCTGCGAACGTTGCTCGCAATGCCGCTGCCCTGGGGGCGGATGCGACTTTGCTTTCCGTGATCGGCGCGGACGAGGCGGGCGATAGCTTGCGTCGCCTCGCCGAGGCGGAGGGAGTCCGCAGCAATCTCCACGTCGATCCGGCGTTGGCCACGACCGTGAAACTTCGAGTGATCGGTCGCCAACAACAACTCTTGCGTATTGATTTCGAAACGGCGCCTAGTCATGAAGTGCTCGCGGCCAAGCTCGGCGATTTCGAACGTTCGCTTGACGCTTGCAATGTCGTACTGCTGTCCGATTACGGCAAAGGTGGTCTCCTCCATATCGAACAAATGATCAAGCTCGCACGCGAGCGCGGCAAAATCGTTCTCGCCGATCCGAAGGGCGACGACTATGCGCGCTATCGCGGCGCGACCTTGTTGACGCCCAATCGTGCGGAACTACGCGAGGTCGTGGGCCGCTGGAAGGACGAAGCCGATCTGGAACGTCGCGCGCAAAAACTGCGCAAGGAATTGAATATCGATGCGTTGCTGGTCACCCGTAGCGAAGAGGGCATGACGCTGTTCCAAGCCCAGGGCACACTGCATGAACCGACCAAGGCACGTGAGGTCTACGATGTCAGCGGCGCAGGCGATACGGTCATTGCCACGCTCGCGGTGATGCTAGGCAGCGGCGCCTCGATGATCGACGCGGCGCGTGTGGCGAATCACGCGGCCGGCATCGTCGTGGGTAAACTCGGTACGGCGGTCGTGCATCTCGACGAACTGACCGCCGCTTTGCAGGGTTAATATCCGCACATGAGTACTTATTTTCTTGTCACCGGCGCGGCCGGGTTTATCGGCTCCAACTTGGTACGCGCCTTGAATGCGCGCGGATTGAGCAACATCATCGCCGTCGACAATCTCAGTAACGCCGACAAATTCAAGAATTTGGTGGATTGCGAAATCGCCGACTATCTCGACAAGCGCGAATTCCTCGACGCGTTGCAGGCCGGCAATTTTGAAGGCGTGCTGGAAGCGGTGTTGCACCAGGGCGCCTGCTCGGACACCATGGAGACCGACGGGCGCTACATGCTGGATAACAATTATCGGTATTCGCTCGCGCTGCTCGATTTTTGCGAAGAGGAGGAAATACCTTTCCTCTATGCCTCTTCGGCATCGGTATACGGTGGCGGAAAGATTTTCCGCGAATCGCGGGAACACGAAGCGCCGCTCAATGTTTATGGATACTCAAAGTTTCTTTTCGATCAAATCGTGCGTCAGCGGCTGCCCTTCGCCCAATCACAGATCGCGGGCTTTCGATACTTCAACGTTTACGGCCCGAACGAAGCGCACAAAACGCGGATGGCGTCCGTCGCCTGGCACTTCTTCAATCAGTACCGTGCTGACGGCCGGGTAAAACTATTCGAAGGAACGGAGGGCTATGAAAACGGCGAGCAGCGGCGCGATTTCGTCTCCGTCGAGGATGTCGTCAAGGTCAATCTCCATTTCCTGGACAACATGCAGCTATCCGGCATCTACAATTTGGGCACCGGCCGAGCGCAGTCCTTCAACGACGTGGCGACAGCGACGATCAACGCCTGCCGCGCTGCAGAAGGGAAGCCTGCGGCAACGCTGCCGGAATTGAAAGCGGCCGGCGCGATCGAATACGTTGCATTTCCGCAAGCTTTGAAAGGCAAGTATCAAAACTACACCGAGGCGGACCTCAATCTCCTGCGCGCGGCCGGCTATACCGCGCCATTTCTTGATGTGGCCGAAGGTGTCGGCCGATATGTGGCCGAACTGCTCCGTCGCGAAGCGAAGGCGTAATGAGCTACAAAACGATTGAGGATGCGATCGGAAATACACCGTTGGTGCGTCTGCAACGGCTCCCCGGAAAAACCAGCAATGTCGTGCTATGCAAGCTGGAAGGCAATAACCCCGCAGGTTCGGTCAAGGATCGACCCGCCATCTCGATGATTCGTCGCGCAGAGGAACGAGGCGAGATCAAACGCGGCGATACTTTGATCGAGGCGACGAGCGGCAACACCGGTATCGCGTTAGCAATGGCTGCTGCGGTGCGCGGCTATAAGATGGTGCTCTTAATGCCGGAACATCTATCCGTTGAACGGCGGCAGACCATGCGTGCGTTCGGTGCGGAAATCGTGCTGACGCCTAAGACAGGCGGCATGGAAGCCGCGCGAGATCTGGCCGATAAAATGGTCGCCGAAGGCCGCGGCATCATGCTGGATCAATTTGCGAATGCGGATAATCCCCTCGCGCACTATGAAGGGACCGGGCCGGAAATCTGGCGCGAGACCGACGGACGGATCACGCATTTTGTGAGCAGCATGGGGACCACCGGGACGATCGTCGGTTGCTCCCGCTATTTGAAAGAAAAAAATCCGGCTGTTCAAATCATCGGCTGTCATCCCGAAGAAGGTTCGCAAATTCCCGGTATTCGAAAATGGCCGGAAGCGTATCAACCCAAGATTTTCGATCGAACGAATATCGACAGTATCGAATCGGTGAATCAAGCCGAAGCCGAAGAAATGGCGCGACGCTTGGCGAGCGAAGAAGGCATTTTCGCAGGCATTTCATCCGGCGGCGCCTTGGTGGTTGCGCTAAGGTTTTGCGCCACCTTAGAGAACGCGACGATCGTGACGATCATTTGCGATCGCGGCGATCGTTATCTTTCCACGGGCGTTTTTCCGGAATAAGCATGGCCGCTACGCTCGTCTTCGATATTGAAACCGTACCCGACGTCGCGGGCTACCGTTCCATTCATGATATCGATGCAAGCTTATCCGACGCAGAGGTCGCTGAACTCGCGTTCCAGCGGCGACGCGCCGCAAGCGGCAACGATTTCCTGCCTTTGCATTTACAGCGCGTCATTGCGATTTCCTGTGTCTTGCGCGATACGGAGAGTCTCAAGATCTGGTCGCTCGGGGCGCCAGACGATACCGAAGCGATATTGTTGCAGCGATTTTTCGACGGGGTGGAGAAATACACCCCGCAGCTGATTTCATGGAATGGCGGCGGCTTCGATCTGCCGGTTTTGCATTACCGCAGTCTTGTGCACGGCGTGGTGGCTGCCCGGTACTGGGACTGCGGCGAAGGCGATTACCATGACAGCCGGGAATTTCGGTACAACAATTACATCAACCGCTATCACACTCGCCATACGGACCTCATGGACGTGTTGGCGATGTTTCAAGCCAGAGCAAGCGCGCCGCTTGATCAACTGGCGAAGCTGCTCGGCTTTCCCGGCAAGATGGGTATGGACGGTTCGCAGGTTTGGTCCGCTTTTTGCGAAGGTCGTATCGAGGAAATTCGCAATTACTGCGAGACGGATGTACTCAATACCTGGCTGGTCTTTTTGCGCACTCAACTGATGCGCGGATGCATGGATCGCGCGCAGTACGATCGAGAGATTGTGCTGGTGCGCGAGACGCTGTCCAAGCTTGAGCAAGCGCATTGGGTTGAATTTCTGCAGCGCTGGCCGGGCTGATGCCGACTGCGATAATCGAATCCCTCGATCGCGAGGGACGCGGCGTAGCGCATGTCGAGGGCAAGGCCATCTTCATCGAGGGGGCCTTGCCGGGCGAAGAAGTCGAGTATTCCTCATATCGCAAAAAAGCGAACTATGAACAAGCGCAGACCGTTCGCGTCCTGCGCCAGAGCGCGGCACGCACGACGCCGAAGTGCGTGTATTTCGGTGTATGCGGCGGTTGCGCCATGCAGCACATCGAACCGCGTACGCAAGTCGCCGCGAAGCAGCGCGTGCTTGAAGACGCGTTCCGCCATATCGGCAAGGTGCGGCCGGAGCGAATGCTTCCGCCCGTGCATGGCATGCCGTGGGATTATCGCCATCGGGCGCGACTTTCCGTCCGCATGGTGCAAAAAAAAGGCGGCGTGCTCGTCGGCTTTCACGAAAAACGCAGCAGTTTCGTCGCGGATATGCGCTATTGCGAAGTACTGCCGGACGCCATTGCGCGATTGATCGAACCCCTGCGCAAGTTGGTGGGGGCATTGAGTATCCGTGAACGATTGCCGCAAATTGAAGTGGCGATCGGCGCGGAGGTACAGGTCCTGGTTCTGCGTGTGATCGAGTCGCCGAGCCCGGCGGACGAAATCCTGCTCAAAGCTTTCGCCGATCAGTATCGAATTCAGTTTTGGTTGCAGACAAAGGGGCCGGAGACGGCGCAACCTTTTTACCCGCTCGATTCTTCGCCTTTGTACTACGCGTTGCCGGAATTCGATGTGCGTATTTTTTTCTCACCGACCGATTTCACGCAGGTCAATCATGCCGTCAATACCATCCTGGTCCGTCGTGCGATGGCGTTGCTCGATCCTCAGCCGGGCGAGCGAGTGCTCGACCTGTTCTGCGGCTTGGGCAATTTCACCTTGCCCATCGCGCGGAGTGGAGCGGAGGTAACAGGCATTGAAGGCCATGCGGGTCTCGTATCGCGGGCCGCCGCGAACGCGAACGCGAATGGCTTGCGCGCCCAATTCGAGGTCGCGAACCTTTTTGAAGAAGCCGCTTGTGCCCGCCTACCGCAGGCAGATAAATGGCTCCTCGACCCCCCGCGTGAAGGTGCGGTGGAAGTCGTGAAAGCCATCGGGGAGCGCGGGCCACATCGTATCGTTTATGTGTCTTGCGATCCGGCGACCATTGCCCGCGACGCCGAAATGTTGGTTCATACCAAGGGCTTCGCTTTGCGCGCTGCTGGCGTCGTGAACATGTTTCCCCATACGGCGCACGTTGAGTCGATTGCGCTTTTCGAGCGCAACTGAGGTCGAATTTACCGGAATCTCGGTCCGGTTTTGTCTGGTTTTGGCGTCAGCGAATAGCCCGGAGGGTTATGGTATAAAGCCGGTGGCTTCGGTGCAGGACGCCTGCACACATACACAACAACGATCCAAAGGCCATTCAATTGAAGGTTTCCACTCTTGCGGCCGAGCCCGTCTCGGTCGTTGTACCCGTGCGCAACGAGGTCGATAACGTGGGCCCGTTGACGGCTGAAATCCGCGCTGCCCTGCAAGGCGTCGTCGAGTTTGAAATCATCTATGTTGACGACGGCAGTAACGACGGTACGCCCGAAGCCTTGCACACGCTTGCGCAGGCGCACCCCGAGTTGCGTGTTATCCGCCATCTCCATAGCTGCGGACAGAGCACCGCGGTGCTCACCGGTGTAAAAGCGGCAAACCATCCATGGATTGCGACGCTTGATGGCGATGGTCAAAACGACCCAGCGGATATTCCTGCCTTGTTGGCAGTGCGCGGCCAAGGCGAGATGATTCCCCTTATTTGCGGCTGGCGAAAAAAACGCAAGGACACTTGGCTTAAACGCATCTCTTCGCGCATCGCAAACGGCGTGCGCAGCAGGGCGTTGCGGGATAGCACACCCGACACTGGTTGCGGCCTCAAGGTTTTCAATCGCGGCGTGTTTCTAAGCTTGCCTTATTTCGATCACATGCATCGCTTTCTCCCGGCGCTTGTATTACGTGCCGGCGGCAAAGTGATTTCGGTGGAAGTGAATCATCGGCCGCGCGTGCGCGGCAAATCCAACTACGGTCTGCACAACCGCCTGTGGGTCGGGATCGTCGATATTTTCGGCGTGATGTGGTTGCTTCGGCGCGCCAAGATTCCATTGATTGTGGAGAGTAGGTAGCATGGACAAGGAAACCATTTGGTTGAGCGTAGGCCTTCTGGGTCAGGCCCTGTTTACCGGGCGTTTCGCGATCCAGTGGTTCGCAAGCGAGAAAGCGAAGCGTAGCGTCATTCCGGTCGCTTTCTGGTACTTCAGCCTGGCCGGGGGATTAACACTGCTTGCGTATGCCATCTCTCGCCGGGATCCGGTATTCATCATCGGACAAGGTACGGGCGTTTTCATCTATCTGCGCAACTTGCATCTAATTTACCGCGAGAAGATCGGCGCTTCCGGCTCGGCGCTCAAACCATAAATACAAAGTGACGAAGTAGGCGGGGAGAATGAGCGATACATCCAAATATACGGCGTTGCTGCTTCTATTGATTGTCCAATGTTTTTTTTGGAAGTTGGATACAAAGCCGATCTACAAAATACAGGAGTTGCGCGTCGCCGAGACAGCTAGAGAAATGGTCGCCAACAAGGATTGGGTCATTCCTTATTTCAACGGCGAACTGCGTCTGCGTAAACCACCGCTCGCTTACTGGGTAGCGGCAACAAGTTATACCCTCTTCGGCAAGGTCAACGAATTCACGGCGCGTTTCGGCTCCGTCCTGTTCGCTTCGGCCACCGTCTTCGCGCTATTTGCTTGGTTGCGCAATCTGCAGGGCGCGAGAACGGCCTTGATCGTGTGCCTATGTTTCATTTCGACTTATCTCGGCCTGCGCTATTCGCGCGCCGCAGAAAGTGATTCGATATTGGTATTGTTCGTCACCCTTGCCTGCATTCAGGTCTATCGGCTTTTGTACGAAGAAGCGGGCCGCAAGCAGGCGCTTCTGCTTTATGCCTTCATGGGCCTTGGTTTCCTCGCGAAGGGTCCCGCCGCGGTGGCGATCCCGCTATTGCTGTGGCTGCTCCTGGCGATGCAGGAAAAGCGTTACCTAAGTTTGCGCGCGTTGCGCGATGTACCGGGAATCTTGATCTTTTGCACGCTGGCCTTTGCCTGGTACGCCCTGGTCTATTTCAAGGTTCCCGACTTGCCCGCAGCGTGGGCGGCAGAGATCGATGCGACTTATCTGGGAGGCAAGCACCAACAGCCTTTCTATTACTACGCCGTGAACCTATGGAAATATTTTGCGCCGTGGTCCTTGTTTCTGATCCCGGCAGCGATTTGGTTCTATAAACGACGGCCACACCCGCCACTTGTGGTTTTTGGCTGGACGTGGTTCGTGCTTAGTTTCGTGATCTTGAGTATCAACCCCGCTAAGCAGATCCAATATGCACTTTTGCTGAGCCCTTCCGTCGCGTTGATTGTTGGTCACTACCTAGGGAACGCGACAGGCGGTTTCACTAAGGTGAATTACGCCATCTATGGATTGCTCGCGCTAGGCATCCTCGGTTTGGCCGTATTTATGTTGACGCGTCTCGGCGATTCCCTAAGCAACGAGGCGATCGCGACATTCTTCGCCATGGCTTTGCTTCCGTTGATTGTCGCTGTGTTTCTGCGCTTCAAGGACGAACTGCCCTACCTTGAGTTGTTGCTGGCCTGCCTTATGGCTTCGGCCACAATGTATAACCAGACGAGGATATATTCGAACGACAGCGAACGTTTTGAAGTGGAATCGAAATTGTTTGCCTTGGCGTCGCGCGAATACGAGCCCCTCTATGCTTATGGTCTGAAGGATTACGGCTATGCGCCGGCACTGTCCTTTTATGCCCAAAGGGTCATTCCAGTTTTAGGCAACGAAGATGCCTTGACGGCATTGACGAAGGATTTATCCGCACCGATTTACGTGGCGACGGGCGACACCCCCCCGGTATGGCCGCCGCATATCCAAGTCAATCCTGTCTTGCAAGAGGGGGATTTCGCCTTGTGGCAATTGACGCCGCGGTGATTGTGCATATAGTGGTGTGCCGCCACGATTGACAGGAAAAATGGCTTTTCGAAATCTGCATAACGATGTCTGGATAGGCGCCGGCGCCATCATCACCTCGGGGGTACACATCGGTGACGGTGCAGTTGTTGCGGCGGGTGCAGTGGTCGTTCAGGACGTCGCTCCTTTGACCCTAGTGGGCGGCGTGCCGGCCAAACTGTTGAAGGACTTGGGACGGCCCTAGCGTCCTTCCAACCACAATCCGGCACGGCCGAATGCGGATTTTTTCTTCTTAGTGACGCATCTTCACAAACTTAGCGCTGCTCAAACGTGCAGTTTTGCGGGGGTCATCCCGCTAAAACGTGCGAACTTGCTCAAGTGCGCAGATGCGTGCAATACGAGGAAAAACCAGCGCTTCGCCGCCCCACGGGCAATCGCGAAGTCGCCGATGCAACATGCGAGCTCTATTAATCAACGGGAATCTTTCGGCCTGTCCTTTCCAGGTGACGACGCTCAAGTTGCAAATCGTCGATCAAGCAGGAGAGCTTTCGCCCGCCGGCAGCGTGGGATGGGGTCGGGTATCGTTCTATCGAAGCTCGCTGCTCTGCGCTGTAGCGTTTACTGAACAACTGCATAACGCTTTCGCTCCGCAGCAGGTGAACGAGCGGGGCTGTTCGGAAGGCGGTGTCCATTGATCCGTCTTTGGTTCCATTCGCACAGTCTTCAGTCCCGAATCGTTTTCATGTTGCTTGCGCTGATGTTGAGCGTGCAGCTACTGGGCTTCGGCATCATCCAGGGCAGTATTTCTCGAAACGTACAACAGCACGCGCACGAAGAGCTGATGGTCGGCGACCGCGTGTTCCATCGCCTCTTGCAGCAGAATGGCCAGCGTCTTTCACAGGCGGCACAGGTATTGGCCGCCGATTTTCAATTCCGCGAAGCGCTCGCCTCGAACGACCAGTCCACAATCCTTTCCGCACTTCAAAATCACGGCAATCGGATACGGGCCGACGTAGCGGTTCTTCTCACGCCGGAAGGCGAAATGGTTGCCGAAACGGTGGCCATCGGCGAATCCGCTTCAAATGGCTTGAAAAATCTCATTGGCCAAGCCGAGCGTAGCGGGACGGCGGGTTCCATCGGCATCCTGGGCGGTAAGGCTTATCAGATCGTCGTGGCACCCGTCCGCGCACCCTTGACCATCGGCTGGGTCGTCGTGGGTTTTGCGATGAACGACGGCATGGTGCGCGATCTTGCGGGGCTGACTTCGCTCGAACTCTCGCTTGCATCGCGCGATGACAAAGGGCAATGGCACCTGATCGCGACCACGCTAGCCTCTTCCCGTGCCGAGAAGTTGCTCCCGCTGTTGCCGTCCTTGTCACAGAGTGAAAATGGCGTCTCCATTGAGTTGGCGGACGAAGATTTCGAGACTCGCCACGACGATCTGAGCGAAAACAGTGGGCAACCTGTGCTCGCTATCATGCAGCGGTCGCTTACCGACGCCGCTGCACCCTTTGTGCGCTTGCAAGCGGCGCTGCTAGTTCTCACTGCCATTGGTTTGGTCGTATCCATCGCCGGTAGCATCATCATGGCTCGGCGGATCACCCAGCCCTTACGCATGCTGGCGGATGCGGCACACAGCATCGCGCAAGGCGACTACAGCCACGCTGTACAAGTCGCCGGAAAAGACGAAATCGCCGAACTGGGAACGGCCTTCAACAATATGCGTGAGGGGATCTCCGCACGCGAAACGCGCATCAGCGAGCTTGCTTACGGCGATGTCTTGACCGGACTACCCAATCGCGCGTTGTTCAACGATCGATTGCAAAAAGCCGTCGAAGCCGCGCAATCGATGCATGCCGGACTCGCGGTCCTGAGTATGGACGTGGATCGCTTCAAGGATGTAAACGAGACACTCGGCCATCAAACCGGCGATCTGCTTTTGCAGGACGTTGCACGTCGCCTGCGCAACGCCGTGCTGGGAAAGGCGGATATGGACATGGTCGCTCGTCTGGGCGGCGACGAGTTCGCCATCCTGTTGCCGGGCGCTTCCGCGGGCGCCGCACAACGTGTCGCCCGCAAGATTCTGGAAATTTTCGCCCAACCGGCGACTATCGAAAGCTACGCACTCGATGCGGGAATGAGCGTCGGTATTGCCCTCTTTCCCGATCACGCGGACAACGCGCGCGATCTCATCCGCAATGCGGACATCGCCATGTATTCGGCGAAGCGCGGCGGCAGTGGTTTCGCCTTTTACGACACCCGCCACGATCAAAGCACTCCCGAGCGGTTGAGTCTGTTGAGTGAGCTGCGCCAGGCGATTGAACAAGACCATCTGGCGATCTTCTATCAGCCGAAGCTGGATCTGCACGCCGCGAAGAGCATGTATGTTGAGGCACTCGTCCGGTGGCGCCACCCGCAGCGAGGATTCGTCACTCCCGATCGTTTTATCCCTTTCGCCGAGCAGACCGGCTACATCAAGGCGATTACCGCCTGGGTATTGAACGCAGCGTTCCGTCAGTGCGCGGTATGGCGTCTGGCGGGTCTGCCGATGGAAGTATCGATCAACATTTCCGCGCGCGATTTGCAAAACCCGGATTTCACCCGCGATGTTGTTCGGCTATTGGAATCACACGCCGTGGACCCGCGCTGGATCTGCCTCGAAATTACGGAAAGCGCGGTGATGGAAGATCCGCTGCGCGCGCTCGATACGTTGGAACGTTTGCATGCCATGGGTTTCCGTTTGTCCATCGACGATTTCGGCACAGGTTATTCCTCCTTGGCCTATCTGAAAAAACTTCCCGTCGACGAACTTAAAATCGACAAATCCTTCGTCAAGGGGCTGGTCGTCGATGCGGACGACGCCGCAATCGTACGAGCGACCATCGACCTAGCGCACAACATGGGCTTGAAAGTGTCGGCCGAAGGCGTGGAAGAAGCTGCCATTCTGGATAAGCTGCGCAGTCTGGGCTGCGACATGGCTCAGGGCTATCACATCAGCCGCCCTCTCGCCGCGGCCGAGTTGGATGCGTGGATGTCGGAGCAACGCAAAACGGTCACACGCCGACTCGTCGCCTTATAGACGAGCGAGGTACTTCAGCGCACCCCGTGCGCAATGCCGCCCGCCCGCCATGCAGGCCGTCAGTAGATAGCCGCCCGTCGGCGCTTCCCAATCGAGCATTTCCCCAGCGCAGAACACGCCGGGCAATTTCCGCAACATCAAGTCTTCGTTCAGCTCGTCGAAACTCACGCCGCCCGCGCTGCTGATTGCTTCGTCGATGGGTCGCGGAGAAAGCAAACGGATCGGTAGTGCCTTGATCCCTGCGGCAAGTGCCCCAGGCCGGTCGTAGGCATCGCGCGGCAGGCATTCGCGTAACAGCCCCGCTTTGATCCCTGCAATGCCGACGCGGCTCGCCATATGGCTGCCCATCGAGCGTGAGCCGCGTGGATGTGCGATCGCAGCTTCCAATGCAGCAATCGATTTGTCGGGAGCGAGATCAAGATGGATAAGCGCGCCGCCCTCCGCGGCGATCCGGTCGCGCAAGCTAGCGGAGAACGCATAGATCAAACTACCTTCGAGGCCGTATTCGCTGACGAGCAGTTCCCCTTGGAGGCTTTTGCCTGCCGTGGTGAGGCGTACCGATTTAAGGGGCTGACCGGCGAAGCGTTCGCGGAAATGCGCAGACCACGGCACATTGAAACCGCAATTGGCCGGTTGTAATGACGCGATGTTGATATCGCGTTCGCGCAATACTGCAACCCATGCCGCATCGGAACCCAATCGCGGCCAGCTGCCGCCGCCTAATGCGAGCACGACCGCATCCGCTTTGCGGTGATATTCCCCTTGCGGCGTGTCGAAGCGCAATGCGCCGTCGAGCGTCCATCCGATCCAACGGTGGCGCATGTGGAAACTCACCCCGTTCCGGCGGAGGCGCTGCAGCCATCCACGCAGGAGGGGTGCCGCTTTCATTTCGCGCGGAAAGATGCGGCCTGAGGTGCCAACGAAGGTCTCGATCCCCAGGCCGTGCGCCCAATGTCGCAGCGCCTTGGCGTCGAAGTCCTGCAACCATGCCGCCACTGCGGTACTTGCTGCCCCGTAACGAGCAATGAATGCGTCCGCAGCTTCGCTGTGCGTAAGATTAAGACCGCCTTTGCCTGCCAATAAAAATTTGCGGCCCACCGACGGCATGCTGTCGTAGAGATCGACTAAGACGCCGTTTTCGCTGAACACCTCAGCGGCCATTAACCCGGCGGGTCCACCACCGATGATCACTGCGCGTAACGGATTTATTTTTGTTCTGCCTCGTCGATTGCCGCGGCTCTCTGGTCTGCACCTTGTTGCAGCGTCGCTTCCACCCCCCTGGCTTTCTCCAGTGCTTCACGCTGTGGCTGCACGATATCCGGAGGCTGAGGTTTGTCGCAAGCGGCAAGACCTAGAGCTGCCACAAGCAAGACTCCTGCGTACTTTTTCATCGTCTCTCCTCAATGGACCGAAGAATGGAATCGCGCGCGCGTTGGATAAAACCGTCGCTGATGCAATCGAAGCTTGCGGTCACGGTCGTACTGCGTAGCCAAGTCAATTGACGCTTTGCCAGTTGCCGTGTGGCGAAAATACCGCGTTCGCGCAGCGTCTTGCGGTCGTATGCGCCGGTCAGATGCAACCAACTTTGACGATAGCCGACGCAGCGCATCGACGCCAACGCGGGATCGAGTTCGTAGCGGGTCTGCAACCCGCGCAATTCCTCGACCAGCCCATTGGCGAGCATGGCGTCGAACCGCTCGGCGATACGTTCATGTAGCGCGCTACGGTCGCTGGGCAGCAAGGCGAACTCAAGCAACTGAAATGGCAAATTGGCGGTGCGACGCGCACCCATCAGTGCGGACATGGTTCGACCGCTGCTGCGATAGATTTCCAGCGCGCGCTGAATGCGCTGCGCATCTCCGGGCTGCACACGCGCAGCAGTCGCCGGGTCAACTTGCGCCAGTTCGGCATGCAGCGCGGGCCAACCTCTGCTTGCCGCTTCCTCTTCGATTTTCGCGCGCAGCTTTGGATCGGCGGGAGGCAGGTCGGACAATCCTTCACGCAGCGCCTTGAAATAAAGCATGGTGCCACCGACCAGCAGCGGTGTGCGGCCGCGTGCATGAATCGCTTGCATCAACGCGTCCGCGTCTTTGGCGAATTGCGCGGCTGAATAACTTTGCGTCGGATCGATGATATCGATCAAATGATGCCGCACAGCCGCCTGTTCAGTTGCACTTGGCTTTGCAGTGCCGATGTTCATATCGCGATACACCTGAGCGGAATCGACGCTAATGATCTCAACCGGTATCTCCGCCGCAAGCGCCATGGCGAGCGCCGATTTGCCGCTCGCGGTAGGCCCCATGAGAAACAGCGCGGGTGGAAGGTTCCCGTTCAACGGCCGCGCAAGAACAGTTTATCGAGATCGGCGAGCGTAAGCTGATACCAGGTGGGCCGCCCATGATTGCACTGACCTGAGCGTTCGGTCTCTTCCATTTCACGCAAGAGCGCATTCATCTCCGGAACGGTCAACGTTCGGTTCGCGCGTACGGCGCCGTGGCAAGCCATGCTGCCGAGTAGTTCGTTCTGTTTTTCGTTCAGCACTTGCGTCGCGCCGTATTCGCGAATGTCCCTGAGTAACGCACGTGCGAGTGCGGGGATATCGCCGGATGCCAGAATGCCGGGGACAGCCCGCACGGCCAAAGCCGTAGGCGAAAGTGCCGCGATCTCGAAGCCCAAGCTTTTTAGCGCATCGGTGTGGTCGCCCGCAGTGGCGACCTCCAACGGATCGGCATGGAAGGTCACAGGTATCAGCAGTTGTTGGCCCGTGATTTTGTGTTGATCGAGCGCCGACTTGAGTTTTTCGTACAAGATGCGTTCGTGTGCGGCATGCATGTCAACCAGCACAAGGCCGGCGTGGTTCTGCGCCAGAATGTAAACGCCGTGTAGCTGCGCCAAGGCAAAGCCCAGCGGCGGACTACCTTCGTTCGATGTCGCGGCGAGCATGGCCGGCTCCGCAACGGCTGCCTGTTCGAACATTGAGGCATAAGCGGCCAACGGTTCCGCAACCGCGAGGCTCTCCTGTACCCCATATCGATAGTTCGTCGGTCGCGCTATAGCGAATAGCGGATGGGTGTTCGCCATCGGTGTCGGTGCGATTGCCGCGGAACCGCCTAGCGCACGGGAAACGGCGTGGTAGACGAACTGATGCACTGCGCGTGAATCGCGAAAACGAACCTCGGTTTTGGCCGGATGCACATTGACATCCACCGTCGTTGGATCGATATCGAGGAAGAGGACATAACTCGCATGTCTATCGCCATGAAGCAGGTCGGCATAAGCCTCGCGCAGCGCATGGGACAGCACCTTGTCACGGACAAAGCGGCCATTGACGAAAACATATTGCGCGTCGCGGCTGCCGCGCGCTTGCGCCGGAGAGCCGGCAAGGCCGCGAATCGATATGCCGGTTGCTTGAATATCAATCTCTCGGCCTTCGCGCAGAAGATCGTCTCCCAACAGAGCCGCTGCACGAACCTTGAACGAGGCCGGAGGCAGATGCGCGCTCACACGCCCGTTGTGCTTCAAGTTCATCGACACATCAGGACGCGACAGGGCAATGCGGCGGAACACTTCGTTGCAATGGGCAAACTCCGTCGCCTCCGAGCGGAGGAATTTCTTACGGGCCGGTGTGTTGAAATAAAGATCGCTTACTTCCACCGTTGTGCCTTGCGGATGCGCTGCCGGATCCACCTCGCTTAACACGCCGCCATCCGCGGAGACCTTACTCGCATGCGCTGCGTCGGATGTGCGGGATATGAGTGCGAGTCGCGCGACAGCGCCGATACTGGCCAGCGCTTCTCCTCGGAAGCCGAGGGTCGAGACGCGCTCCAAATCGGCGAGGCTCGTGATCTTGCTGGTGGCATGTCTCGCCAAAGCGAGGGGCAACTCGCTGGCTGCGATGCCTTCGCCATCGTCCGTGAGGCGAATCTGCTTGATGCCGCCTTCCAGTAAGGCAATAGTCAGGCTACGGGCCCCTGCGTCCAAGCTGTTTTCGAGAATTTCCTTCAGCACCGACGCCGGACGTTCGACCACTTCGCCTGCGGCGATCTGGCTGATGAGGGTGTCGGGGAGAAGTCTGATGGCGGACATGATGGCGCGGGATTATAAGTTGCCCTAAGAAAAGCTTGATTATTGTTTTGCGCCCATCATTGGACCGGTCCAATAACGGCGCTAACAAATTGCCGCTCCGGATGGATTTTTATCCTCGACCGCAAGCGGGAACGTAAGAATTCTTTAGGCGGGTACAATGCGCGCCCATGGATATTCTTCTTTCCCTTTGGGATGTGGTGATGCACTTGGACCGGCATTTGGCCGCCCTGGTGCAGG
Source organism: Burkholderiales bacterium (assembly GCA_035273665.1). Taxonomy (GTDB): domain Bacteria; phylum Pseudomonadota; class Gammaproteobacteria; order Burkholderiales; family SG8-39; genus DATEEW01. The sequence goes on from DATEOW010000171.1 coordinate 16,666, forward strand.
AGCACGGCGTATGGGTCTATGCGGTGCTCTTCGCCATCATTTTTTGCGAGACGGGGTTGGTGGTTACACCCTTCCTGCCGGGCGATTCCTTGTTGTTCGTCGCCGGCGCGGTGTGGGCGATCAGCGATATGGATGCGCACATCCTTGCGCTTACGCTGATCGTGGCCGCGTTGTGCGGGGACAACGTCAACTACTGGATTGGCCGCGTGCTTGGCCCGAAAGTTTTCAAGTGGGAAGACTCACGCTTTTTTAATCGCAAAGCGCTCGATCGCACGCATGCCTTTTACGAAAAACATGGCGGCAAAACCATTATCATCGCCCGCTTCGTGCCGATCGTGCGCACCTTTGTCCCCTTCGTGGCGGGCATTGGAAAAATGACTTACGCCAAGTTTCTGAGCTTTAGCGTGATCGGCGCTTTGGTGTGGGTGCTGTCGCTTGTTTATGCCGGTTATTTCTTCGGCAATATCGCGGTGGTGAAAAACAATCTTAGTATCGTTATTTTCGGCATCATCGGTCTCTCGCTGATGCCGCTTGTGCTGGAGTACTGGAAAGCGAGAAGGGCGCGTCTGGCGCTTCAGGCGCCCGCCAATCGGTAAGCATTGCGCCCTGCCTGCTTGGCTCGGTACATCGCTTCGTCCGCCTGCTTGATCAGCGTATTCGCATCCGCGCCATGATCCGGATACATCGCGACGCCGATACTCGCGGAGAGATTCAACTCCCGGTCGCCCAGCATAAACGGGCGCTCAAGCTCCGTGAGCAACTTAGTTGTCACAACCACTGCGTCTTGCAAGTGGTGCACCGTTTCAAGCGCAATCACGAACTCATCCCCGCCGAAACGGGCCACGGTATCCGCCTCGCGCAAGGTGGCGCGTAAACGATTGGCGACCGCGGCGAGCAATTGATCGCCGACATCGTGGCCATAACGGTCGTTTACGAGCTTGAAGCCATCCAAATCCAGCATCAACACCGCGAGCAGCGAGCCATGGCGATTCGATTGGGCCAGCGCATGCGAAATTCGGTCATAAAGTAATACCCGGTTGGCTAGGCCGGTCAGCGGGTCGTGATAAACCATGTGTTGCAACTGCTGTTCGCTTTCCAGCAGCCGTGCATTGGCCTCGGCGAGCGCACGCGTTCGCTCTTCAACTCGTGCCTCGAGCTCTTGCTCCGAATGTTGCAGCGCTTCGAGCATGGTCTGGTGCGTGGTCAGCACCTGCAGCTGCGCTCTGTCTTTTTCGTGTCGCATGAAATTGATGCGATCCGCGAGCGCAAAAGACAGCAGTAGCATTTCCGCCGCAGAACCGATCAACATGGCGTGGGTGGTAAACCAGTTCGTCGGCAGCCAGCTGAGATTGCGCATCGCGAGCGTCCCCACGCCGACAAGAAACATCGACCATGCGACGAGAAAATAGCGAGCACCGGGGTGACCGCGCATAAGCGAATGAAAACCCACCACCACTGTGATTGCCGAAAAGACGAGGCCGCATAAAGAGGTCGCTATCGCCGCGATGCGGTAAGGCATGAACGCCGGCGAGAGAGCGATTAAAGCGAAGGCGATTGCAAGCGCTAACAGGACCCGATCCCACCGGGGCAGATTCTGCCGCGTATTAAGAAAGAGCCGAGTGAACAGTGCGCCGAAAAACCCAGTGGCGGCCATGCATGAGGGCAGCGCCACATTCCCCCATCTGGGCCACGTCGGCCAAAAAAACTGATTACCAAAGCCGTTGAAAGAGGCTTGGCCTAGCGCCATGCAAAAAACGAAAGCCACATAGGCCAGAAAAACGCGATCTCGTATGGAAAGATAGAGCAGTAAGTTGTAGAGCAACAAGGCCAGCAGCATGCCGAAATACACTGAAAGCCAGGCGTAACTTTCCTGCTCCGCGGAGACAAACGCATCTCGCTGCCACAGCCGCATGGGGAGCGTCAGGCTACCCTGCGATACCACGCGTACAAAAACCGTTTTGGTCGTGCCGGCCTTCAGTTCAAGCGGAAAAACAAAATTCCGATGCGGGAAAGGCCTTGCCGCGAAAGGTTGTAAATCGCCCGCTTCGAGTCGTTTGTAGCCGGCCCCTGCTTCCCCGGGTACATAAACCTCGAGATTGTCGAGCGAAGGGAAGGAAATTTCGAGTAACCAATTTGGCGGCGCGTCTTGCGGTATCGCGACTTTGAAGGACAGCCAAAACGCCGATGCCGAGTAACCGAAATTAACATCCCCGCTCTCGGTCGCATGTTGAAACAAACCGTCCGCATGCGCTTTGCGCGCCGCATCGATGTCGATGCGATGTTCGGGATCTGCAATGTAATGAAGGATCGGCGCGAGCGTGTAGTGCGATTGCCCCGCGGCGAGCGTCAGGGTTTCTTCCTCTTCGTGCGCGAAGCTATGCAGAGAAAGTAAAAGGAGAAACCCGGCGAGCGCCGAGCGGAGATAAACGCTATTTGCGCGGAAGCGCGGGATCATGCAGCGGGGTATTGCTGCGCATTGCTAGCCAAGGTTGAACGGACCGGCGGATTCTTCGCGATATAGCGCTTCACGCCTGAAAGGATCGCTTTTGCCATGCGTGTCTGATACGCGTCGTCGTTTAGACGGCGCTCCTCCTCGGGATTACTGATAAAAGCCGTTTCCACGAGGATAGATGGAATGTCGGGCGCTTTCAGCACGGCGAAGCCCGCTTGTTCCACAGAATTTTTATGTAAGGTATTAATACCGCCCAATTCGGCCAGTACATGTTTGCCGAGCTTGAGGCTGTCGTTGATGGTTGCCGTTTGCGAGAGATCGAGAAGGGTTTGGGCGAGGTAGCGGTCCTTCACATCGAGACTTACTCCCCCGATAAGGTCCGCATCGTTTTCCTTTGTGGCTAACCAGCGCGCGGCGGCGCTCGTCGCACCCCGCTCCGACAAGGCAAATACAGACGAGCCGCGCGCATGCGGTTGTACGAAGGCATCCGCATGGACGCTGATGAAGAGATCCGCCTTTGCACGGCGGGCCTTTTCAACCCGCACAGGCAGGGGAATGAAATAGTCGTCGTCGCGGGTGAGGAAGACGCGCACAGCGGGATCTTCTTCCGCCAGCGACTTCAGTTTTTTTGCGATGAGCAGCGTGACATCTTTTTCAAGGCTGCCGCGCGCACCGACCGCACCGGGATCCTCGCCGCCATGGCCAGGGTCGATAACGATGACGATGGGGCGCGGAGCCAGCGGATCTTTTTCTTTTTGAGGCTTGCGATTTTCGAGTGCTTCCTGCTCGCGCACCATTGCCATGAGGGGGTCCGCCGGCACGAGCGGATAAAGATCGAGGACGAGACGATGGCCATACGCTGCGATCGGTTGCAGCGTGAAGGATTGCGGTCTGATCGCTTCCTTGAGATCGATGACGAGCCGTACTGTCGTGGGATTGAATTGACCCACGCGTAGTTGCGCGACATAAGGATCGTTCGGCCCGACCTTGTCGACGATTTCGCGTTGCAGGCTCTGGAGATCCGCGCCCTCTATGTCCAAGACCAGTCGCGGCGGATTTCCTAAGCTGAGCAGCTGATGGCGCAGCGCTTGTGCGCTTTCAATGGTGAGGCGTGTGTACTCGGGTGCCGGCCACATCCGCAGCGAACGGATCGCGTCGGATGTCGGCAGTGCAAACGCCTTTGTCGGAAGGAAGGCTGCGCAAACGCTCGCCGCAACTGCCTGAAGACTTAGTCGGCGCCGCTCGAAATGGATTGCAACATTGCGAGGCCCATCGGAGAGACTGCTATCAGGGTGGCGCGCCGCCCCTTGTTGGCATATTCCAATCGGATGCGCAGATCCGCCGGCGGAAGCGTCGCGCCCGCTTTCTCCGGCCATTCGACTAGGCATACGGAGGCGTCGTTGAAGTAGTCGCGAAAGCCGGCTTCCAGCCATTCTTGGGGCTCATGGAGCCTATAGAAATCAAAGTGGTACAAGCATAACTTAGAAAGCTCATAAGGTTCAACCAGCGTGTAGGTCGGGCTTTTGACGCGTTCCCGATAGCCGAGTGCCCTCAAACATGCTCGGACTAAGGTCGTTTTCCCGGTTCCAAGCTCGCCTTCGAGTTGGACGTGGACGCCGGCCCTGAGCGCCCCGGCCAAACGAGCGCCTAACGCATGGGTGCCCTTTTCGTCTTCGAGCGGAAGAACGACTGGCGCTAACATGTGCGAATGAACCCGAACGATTTTCCGTTGAAGTGCGCCCCGGATTGGGCGGCCTTGGCCTTGACGATCAAGTCCTGGGGACGCGAACTTGGTTTCAGTGAAGTCGGCATTGCGGATGTGGACCTGGGAGAAGCGGAAGCGCGCCTGGCAGAATGGCTCGCGCGCGGCTTCCATGGCGAAATGGATTATATGGCACGCCATGGCTCGCGCCGGGCGCGCCCCCGAGAGTTGTTGCCAGGAACGGTGCGTGTATTGACTGCACGACTCAACTACCTGCCTCCCGCAAAGGACAGCGAAACGGTGTTGGCGTCGGCCGATAAAGCGCATATCGCCCGTTACGCTTTGGGGCGCGATTATCACAAAGTGATGCGGGCGCGGTTGCAGGAGCTAGCCGATCGCATCTCCGCTGAAGTTGGCGAGTTCGGTTATCGCGTGTTCAGCGATTCGGCGCCGGTGATGGAAGTGGAGCTCGCGCGCAAGAGCGGGATCGGATGGCGCGGCAAACATACGTTGTTGTTGTCGCGCGACGCGGGTTCCTTTTTTTTCCTCGGCGAGATTTACACCGATTTGCCGCTGCCGGTGGACATGCCCACTCAGACGCACTGCGGCAGTTGCGAACGCTGTCTGCAGGTCTGCCCGACGCAAGCGATCGTTGCACCTTATGTGTTGGACGCGCGACGCTGCATTTCCTATCTCACCATCGAATTGAAAGGCAGTATTCCAACCGAATTCAGACCTCTGATCGGCAATCGGGTCTACGGTTGCGACGACTGCCAAATATTCTGTCCGTGGAATAAATATGCGCAGATCACAACCGAAAAAGATTTCGAAGTGCGCAACGGACTCGACGATGTTTCGCTCGTTGAACTCTTCGCTTGGACCGAGGAGGAGTTCCTTCAGCGGATGGCGGGCAGCGCGATTTATCGAATCGGGTACGAGCGGTGGTCGCGCAACCTTGCCGTAGGGCTGGGCAACGCGCCAACATGCGAAGCGGTCGTGAACGCGCTGCGCCAAAGAGCGGAAGACAATTCCCCAATTGTCCGCGAGCATGTGCACTGGGCTTTGTCGCAGCATAACGACGCCTAATCCGTCACACCGAAAGCGGTCGCAACGCACAGTGCAGCGCATTTGCGCACGTCACTTTACAAATACTGACAATGCTATTTGCATAAGCACCCTAGACTTGAGCCATTCAAATCCACGGATTTCGGTTCATGCGCCTGCACCAGTTAAAGGTCGAGTATCAGTCCAGCGAAGATCGCTTGTTGCTACGTTTGGCTTCCGAAGATGGCGCGGAGGTGCTGTTCTCGGTTACCCGCCGCGTGACGCGTTTTCTGTGGCAAGTGCTGCTCGAAATGGCGCAATCGGCACCTGAAATACGTTTACAAGCGAATCCGGATGCTCGCCACGCAATGCTTGGCATGCGTCACGAAGCTGCGCTCAGCCAAGCTAACTTTAGCGAACGTTATGACGACATGACGCGCGAGCGTCCTCTCGGCGCAGAGCCTTTGCTGGTGAGCCGTCTTGAAAGAAAACGCGATGAAGCCGGCCAGCATGTCCTCGGTCTGTTTCCGGTTTCGGGGCAGGGCGTGTTCCTGACCATGGACGAGGCTTTACTACACGGAATGGTGAAGCTTTTGGAAAACGGTGCGGCCAAGGCGGATTGGGCCCTCGACCTACGCATCAGTCCATATGTCCTACCGCTGCATACCGATAGCCAGGGGCTGCCCACACTGAACTGATCAAGGCGTCAACGCTTCGATTTGTTCATGCAGGGCAAGCCACTCGTCTTCCGCGGTCGTTAAAGCCGCGCTGGTCCGTGCCTGTTCACGTAACACGCGGCTGACGTCGTCGGGCTTGCCCTCGGCGTAAAAATTTTCCGCGCTTAAAGCTGTTTCCAGGCGCGTCTTTTCTTCTTCCAACTGTTTTATATGTGCTTCCAGCTTGCGCAGCCGTTGCTCTAGGGGCTTGCGCGCTTGGGCGCGCCGGTTGCGTACTTCTGCTTCGCTCCGTTTCTGTTCGCGTCGTTGGTCTCCTTCCACCGAGCGATTTTTGTTCGCCGTGCGCCTTTCATTCAGCCAGACACGATAGTCTTCCAAATCGCCGTCGAAATCTTGCAAGCTGCCATCGGCGACGAGCATCAACGAGTCCGTCGCCATGCGCAAAAGATGCCTGTCATGCGATACGAGGACCATCGCGCCTTCATATTCTTGCAGTGCGAGGGTAAGTGCCTCGCGCATGTCCAGATCAAGGTGATTGGTCGGCTCGTCGAGCAACAGCAGATTCGGGCGTTGCCAAATAATCAGTGCAAGCGCGAGCCGTGCTTTTTCCCCGCCGGAAAAATCTCGGATTACCGCCGTCGCGCGATCGCCGCCGAAATCGAAGCCGCCGAGGAAATTCCGTAATTCCTGTTCGCGCGTTTGCGAATCGATGCGTAGGAGATGTTGTAGGGGGCTCTCGTCGGCGCGCAGATCCTCGAGTTGGTGTTGGGCGAAATAGCCGACACTTAGATTTTTGCCTTCTCGTTTTTCGCCGGAAAGAGGGGCTAGTTTTCCGGCGAGCAATTTGACCAAGGTACTTTTGCCGGCGCCGTTACGTCCCAGCAGGCCGATGCGTGCGCCCGCAGCAATGCTCAGCTTAAGACCACTTAGCACGGGGACGCCGGCGTAACCCACTGCGCACTGTTCCAGACGCAGGACCGGGTCGGGACTACCGAGGAATTCGCGAAAATGGACGGCGAAAGGCGAATCGACGTGGGCGGGTGCAATCCGTTCCATGCGCTCGAGCGCTTTCATTCGGCTTTGTGCCTGCTTGGCTTTTGTCGCCTTCGCGCGAAACCGTTCGACAAAACGTTCCAGCCGCGCAATTTCAATTTGTTGGCGAGCATGCAAGGCCTGTTGTTGCGCCAACTGTGTACTGCGCTGTTGCTCAAACGACGAATAGTTGCCGCTATAGAGACGCAGTTTGGTCTGTTCGAAATGCACGATGGCGTTTGCGGTCGCATCGAGGAATTCCCGATCGTGCGAGATCATCATCAGCGTGCCTTGATAACCGGCTAGCCACTGTTCGAGCCACATCACCGCATCGAGATCCAAGTGGTTGGTGGGTTCATCAAGTAGCAGTAGGTCGGAGCGACACATGAGGGCGCGCGCAAGATTGAGACGCATCCGCCATCCGCCTGAAAATTCGCTGACGCTGCGGCTTAAGTCGGCATTGGCAAAACCGAGACCATCGAGTAGCGAAGCCGCACGGGCGCGGGAGGCATAGCCCTCGATTTGCGCATAGCGTTCATGCGCATGCGCGAGCTCAACACCATTGCCGTTTTCCTCTGCTGCCCGAATGTCGGCTTCGACGCGTCGTAGCGTTTCATCGCCGTCCAAGGTGTAGTCGAGGGCGGACTGCGAGACGGCAGGCGTCTCTTGTGCCACATGCGCGATGACCCATTGCGGCGGCAGACTCACGTCGCCCGCGTCCGTATGCAGGTCGCCGCGCAACAAAGCGAAGAAGCTCGATTTGCCGCAGCCGTTCGGTCCGACGATGCCGAGGCGCTGGCCGGCATGCAGCGTCAAATCAGCTTGATCGAGGAGGACTTTGACGCCGCGGCGCAGCGTTACCTTACGCAAAGAGATCATGAGGGGCGCAATTATAGGGGGTCGCTCGCGGTGCCTCTGCTATAATCGCGGCCTGTCTTTCGCCCGGCTTGCGCCGCGTATTCTAAGGGGACATTCGGTCAGAAGTGTCCCCCGATCCCGCCCCAACGCCGCCCGGCGATGCTTCGACCGATGCTCGCATTGATATTCCGGAGTTTCAACGCTTGACCACTTTTGCCGAGCTGGGGCTATTGCCCGAACTGCTCAAGGCCGTACACGAACAAGGCTACACAGAGCCCACACCCATCCAAGCGCAGGCTATTCCGCTCGTGCTTGCGGGTCGTGACGTCATGGGCGGCGCGCAAACGGGTACCGGCAAAACAGCCGGCTTTACCCTACCGCTGTTGCAGCGGCTTGCGCCACACGCGAGTACCAGCGTTTCCCCGGCGCGTCATCCGGTGCGCGCGTTGATTCTTGCGCCCACGCGCGAACTGGCCGCGCAGGTGCACGAGTCGGTGAAAACTTATAGTAAGTATGTTCCGCTCCGTAGCGCGTGCATCTACGGTGGCGTGCCCATGGATCCTCAGATTCAGCAATTGCGGACCGGTATTGAAATCCTGGTGGCGACCCCCGGCCGGCTCCTCGACCACGTGCAGCAGAAGACGCTAAATCTTTCGCAAGTCGAACTTGTAGTCCTTGATGAAGCCGATCGCATGCTCGATATGGGGTTCATTCCCGATGTTCGCCGCATCCTGGGTTTGCTGACCAGTCGCAAGCAGGGACTCTTGTTCTCCGCGACTTTTTCGGACGAGATCAAGAAGCTTGCCGACTCCTTCTTGAAGGATCCGGTGCTTGTCGAAGTTGCACGTCGAAATCAGACCAACGAATCGATCTCGCATATCGTCCATCCAGTCGCACGCGAAAAGAAACGCGAGTTGTTGGTGCACTTGATCAAGTCACAAGAAATGAAACAAGTGCTCGTGTTCTGCGGCACCCGGCTGGGCACGAATCGGCTGGCCTACCAATTAAACAAGGAAGGCGTGCACGCTCAGGCGATTCATGGCGACAAGACGCAGGCGGAACGGACGCTCGCGCTAGATGAATTCAAGGCGGGCAAAGTGGGTGTGCTTGTCGCAACCGATGTCGCTGCCCGCGGCCTGGATATCGACCAACTGCCTTTCGTCGTGAATTTCGAGTTGCCGGGCACGCCGGAAGATTATGTTCATCGTATCGGCCGGACCGGACGCGCAGGCGCGACGGGCACCGCGATTTCACTGGTGTGCAGCGAAGAACACGATCGGCTTCAGGATATCGAGAAGCTCATCAAGATCAGTATTCCCCGTCAAATCGTGCCGAATTTCGGGCCGCATGTCGCGGAAGCGCCGCAGATGATGGACCGGCGCCACCAGGAACGCCGCCCGCGGGCGGAGGTCGATCACCTGACGCGTTCGAGCAAGCCGGCTCCCAAACATCAGGATCCCATATTCAACGCGCCATACGAACCGGGGCAGGCCGTTGGCGCGCCGTCAGCGCGAGCCGCTGAACCGCCGCGCAAACCGCAAAAACAAGTGGCGGCCTTGCTTGGCGGCTTGGTACGAAAGCCCGGCTGAATTTCTGCGTTTATACGGATAACAAAAGATGAGTGCCTTCGATCGAGCCAATTCCGGACGCGACGTCCCCAATGACTTCAATGTCATTATCGAAATCCCCATGAACGCGCCGCCGATCAAATATGAAGTCGACAAGGAAACCGGCGCAATTTTCGTCGACCGCTTCCTTTCGACTTCCATGACTTATCCGTGCAACTACGGCTATGTGCCGCATACCTTGTCCGGTGACGGCGATCCGGTCGACGTCCTGGTGATTTGCCCGCTGCCCATCATCCCCGGTGCCGTTGTGCGTTGCCGCCCGGTAGGCATGCTGAAAATGGAAGATGAGGCCGGCATCGATACTAAAATCCTCGCGGTGCCGATCGACAAGCTCTCTGCCCTGTATTCCGGCGTGCAAGACTTACGCGATCTGCCGGAAATTCAATTGGCCCAGATTTGCCATTTCTTCGAGCACTACAAGGACCTTGAGCGAGGCAAGTGGGTGCGCGTCTTGGGCTGGGTCGGTCCGGATGAAGCGAAGAAGGAGTTGGTCGACGGCGTCGAAACCTTCAAGAATCTGAAAAAGAAGCCGGCGTTTTAGGTTTTGCGCTTGAACGGCGCGCGTTCGTTCAATTCGTCGATATAACCGGCGACTCCTTTCGCTTCGCGCGCAAGAAAACGTTCGACCGCACTAGCGAACTCGGGATGACGAAGCCAATGCGCCGACCAAGTCGGTACCGGCAGGAACCCGCGCGATAATTTGTGTTCCCCTTGCGCACCGCCTTCCATCCACTCAATGCCGTTCGCGATACAGAAATCGATCGCCTGGTAATAGCAGGCTTCGAAATGCAGCGCCGGCACGTAGGTCAAAGCGCCCCAATAACGGCCATATAAACGGTGCGAGTCGTAGAGATTGAGCGCCGCCGCAATGGGCGTTCCTTCCTGTTCGGCAAGGACCATGCACAGGTTGTGCGGCATGTACGCGCCTAAAAGTTTGAAGAAATCCGCGTTGAGGTAGGGCGTGGAATGATGGGCGTTATAGGTGTGCACGTAGCAGCGATAGAAAAAATCCCAATCGCGCTCTTTTAGATCCACGCCGCGCTTGCAAAAAAGCTTTACGCCACTGTCGCGCACCCTCCGCCGTTCCTGTTTGATTTTTTTTCGCTTCGGATGCGCCAGCGTCTGCAGGAAATCGTCGAAGCTTCGATAGCCGTCGTTCTTCCAATGAAATTGCACACCCTGTCGCAGCATGCAGCCTTGGGCTTCCCAGTCCCGCGCTTCCGCTTCGTGCGGAAAGAGAATATGCAAAGAAGAAAAATCCGCGGCCGCGGCGAGCGCGGCATGGGCTAAGGCCGCGCGGACGGGCGTCTCGGTCGCTAAAAGACGGGCACCTGCGATAGGCGAGAAGGGCACCGCCGCGATCAGCTTCGGGTAATACCGTAGTCCGTGGCGTTCGTAGGCCTCAGCCCAAGCCCAGTCGAAAACGAACTCACCGTAGGAATGCCCTTTTACATAAAGAGGCAGTGCGCCGACCAGCTCTTGACCGCGCCACGCGCTCAAATATTGGGGGAGCCAACCGCAATCCGCGTCGACGCATCCCGCTTGTTCCAATGCATACAAGAAGGCGTGGCGGAGAAACGGTTGCTCGCCTGCCAGCGCGTCCCAGGCGGCTGCAGGCACCTCCGACAGACTTTGCAGAGCACGAAGCTGCAGTGAGGTCTCCATAGCGCACACGAACCGATTATGCGGGGTTTTGCAGGCGGAGGCGACTTGGCTATACTCCTGCAAACGATAGCCCGGAGCGGCCATGAAGAAGATCGAAGCGGTTGTTAAGCCTTTTAAACTCGACGAAGTGCGCGAAGCGCTCGCGGAGGTGGGCGTGACCGGCTTGACCGTCACCGAAGTCAAAGGCTTCGGTCGGCAAAAAGGTCATACCGAGCTTTATCGGGGCGCCGAGTATGTCGTCGATTTTTTGCCCAAGGTCAAAATCGAGGTCGTCGTGACCGAGGCAATGTTGGATGCCGCGATTGAGGCAATCGTGAAAGCCGCCCGTACAGGAAAAATCGGCGACGGCAAGATTTTCGTGACCTCCGTCGAGCAGGTCGTGCGTATTCGCACCGGCGAAACGGACGAAGCGGCCATTTAAACCGATCCCTGGGGAATGCGCCCCCGTGCGAGCAAGCGTCGCTGCGTGCGGAGGCAAAATAGTCCCGCGCATGGATTGTTTGCTCGCAGCCGCCACCTTGATGTCGAAGTTCAATCGAGCGTTGGCCTCGTTTATTTCAAGAGTACGAGGAGCGCGCCGCTCCCGCCTTGAACGGGGGGTGCTTCGCAATACGCAAGTATCTCGTCTCGTCGCGTCAACCAGGCGCGTACCTTTCCTTTCAGCACCGGCTCTCGATTTTTCGAACCCAAACCTTTGCCGTGGACGATGCGGATGCAGCGTGCGCCCCGTTTAACGCATTCGCGTAAGAACGCGCTCAATTGAGTATGGGCTTCAACGCGGGTCATCCCATGCAGATCGATCTCGTATTGCACCCGCCAATGGCCGCGCTTGAGCTTGCGCAACACATCTGGACCGATTCCCGGCCGCAGAAAATTCTCGTCCTCGGAAATTTCATAGTCGCCGAAATCGCCACTGAGGCTTTCGTCCAGCGTGGCATGCGCATCAAGTAGGGATTGGACGGGCGTCGGGCTTATCTGCGCTTTTGGCACATAGCGCTCGGCGGCGCGTAAGGGAATGGCATCCCCCACTTGCGCTCGAAACAGGTCGAGGTCGTCCGGCTCGGGCGATGCGGGCGGTTTCTTTTTCACCCGCTCAGGTTGTCCAAATACTTCTCCGCGTCCAGGGCCGCCATACAGCCGCTGCCGGCACTGGTTACCGCTTGGCGATAGATATGGTCCTGCACGTCACCGGCCGCGAAAACGCCAGGCACACTGGTCGCCGTGGCGTTACCGTTGCGGCCGCCATGGGTAACGATATAGCCGCCCTCCATCTTGAGTTGCCCTTCGAACAAGCTGGTGTTCGGCGTGTGACCGATGGCGATAAAAGTGCCGTGTACAGGAATCGCTTTGGTCGAGCCGTCCTGCGTGCTTTTGATCCGTATACCCGTCACGCCGGAGCTGTCGCCGAGCACCTCATCGAGGGTGTGATTCCATTCGACCGAGACATTCGGTTTTTCAAGTAGTTTTTTCTGCAAGATCTTTTCCGCACGGAATTTTTCCCGTCGATGGACCACCGTCACATGTTTGGCGAGGTTGGACAGATATAACGCTTCCTCGACCGCGGTATTGCCTCCGCCGATCACCGCAACGTCCTTGCCGCGATAAAAGAAGCCGTCGCAGGTCGCGCAAGCGGAAATGCCCTTGCCCATGTAAGCCTGCTCCGAAGCTAAACCGAGATAACGCGCCGAGGCCCCGGTCGAAATAATCAAGGCGTCGCAGGTGTAAGTGCCGTTATCGCCTTCCAGGCGAATCGGTTTTTCGCTCAGGGCTGCGGTATGGATATGGTCGTAGATCAGTTCTGTTTCGAAACGCGCGGCGTGTTTTTGAAACCGCTCCATCAATTCAGGGCCTTGCACGCCGTCGGCGTCGGCGGGCCAGTTATCGACATCCGTCGTCGTCATGAGCTGGCCTCCGGGCGCGATTCCGGTTATCAGCACGGGATGAAGGTTCGCACGTGCCGCATAGACGGCAGCGGTATAGCCGGCGGGGCCGGAACCAAGAATGAGTAGGCGGGAATGTTTGATCGGCTTATTAGACATTGAAGACTCAAAGAAATTGGCGGTACATTGCAAAGGGGAAATTATAGCGGGCGGCTGCGTAGGCTCCTAAAATGGGCTTTCGCGGGACTTCGCGCTATTCATAGGCAATCTGCTACTATTCATTGCATTAGCTGCAGAATTTCAGGAGGGGGATGACTATGGCAGGACCCGCAAGCGTTTCGACGCTGCTCTTACGCAATGTGCCTCTGTTTGCCGGCTTACCGGAAGGGCAACTGGGTTTGCTGACTCGTGTCGTCGGTCGCAAAGCTTTTCCTCGTAGTACAACCATTATCGCCGCGGGCGATCCCACAGACGCGCTGTACATCGTCATCTCCGGCCGGTTGAAGGTCATGATGAGCGACGATGAAGGCCGTGAGGTCATTCTTGCCATCCTGGGCCAGGGCGAGTTTTTCGGCGAAATGGGCTTGATCGACGAAGCGCCTCGTTCGGCTACCGTCATCGCAATTGAGCCATGTGAGTTACTTACGATCTCCAAGGCGGATTTCAAGAAGTGCCTGCAGGAAAATTTCGATATCAGCCTCGCCGTCATGCGTGGGCTCGTCAAACGCTTGCGCGAAGCCGACAAGAAAATCGGTAGTTTGGCGTTGATGGACGTTTACGGCCGAGTCGCTCGGTTGCTGATGGAAATGGCCGAAACGGTCGATGGGCAACTGGTTGTGACCAAGAAATTGCCGAAGCAAGACATTGCCAAGATGATCGGTGCTTCGCGCGAAATGGTGAGCCGCGTCATGAAGGACCTGCAAACCAGCGGTCATATCGAAGTGCGCGCCGGTTCCATTTTCCTGCGCGAAGCCATGATGATGTCTGAAGCTAGGGCTTAAGACGCTGCCGGTACGGTCGCGGATGTGCAGCCGTACAAGCTGGGGAAGATCAAATCGGCCGCGTTAAAGTTGTCATTGGGCAAAATATCTCCGTCGCCCGCCCTCGGTCGGAGGTGCGGTGATGCGTGCGACCACGCAACGTTCATCGATGAAAGCCAGCACCACCGCCGGGCCCGCGCCGCTGCCGGGTAAAGTCGCCCGCCTATTGCGCGAATCGAAATGGTTTGCGCTGATCGCCTTGGCGGTCTTTCTATCCCTCATCCTTATTACTCATCGGCTCAGCGATCCCGGCTGGTCCAATAGCCTGCGCGCCGACCAGATCCACAACGCCGGCGGCGTCGTGGGCGCTTGGTTTGCCGATCTACTGCTTTCGCTTTTCGGTATTTCCGCTTGGTGGTGGGTCGTTCTCTGCGTTTACGCCGTGATTTGGGGGTATCGACGTCTTGACGGCAGTGCCATTTCCGATCGACGTCCCTTCATCATTGCGGTCACCGGTTTCATGTTGACGCTGCTCGGCTCCGCCGGCCTTGAAGCGCTGCGGTTTTATAGCGCGGAGGTTGCGCTCCCGATGGGCCACGGCGGCATGCTCGGTTCAATCCTGAGCAAAGGGCTGTATGCCGCGATGGGCTTTACCGGCGCGACGCTTCTTTTAATGGCGATGTTTGCCATCGGCCTTTCGCTCTTTACCGGTATCTCATGGCTCACGGCCATCGAATCCCTCGGCGCTGCCGTCGAATGGATTTGGTCAAGCGCGGTTACGGCGTGGCATCGCCGCCAAGACGAAAAAGCGGGCGCCATCGCAACGGTACAGCGCGAAGCGATGGTCGATGCGGATAAGCGCCGCTTCGAGGACCATCAACCGATACGCATCGAAGCGCCGGTAATGGACATTCCTAAATCCGAACGCGTTATTAAAGAACGTCAGGCGCCGTTATTTCAGGATTTGCCTGATACGCCGCTCCCGCCCCTTGCACTACTGGACGAAGCGTCAGAGGACGTGGAGGTGGTCAGCGCGGAAATGCTGGAGTTCACCTCGCGATTAATCGAGAAAAAACTTTCCGACTTCGGCGTCGAGGTGAAGGTGTTGGCCGCTTATCCCGGCCCCGTCATTACGCGCTATGAGATTGAACCGGCGGTCGGCGTCAAAGGCAGCCAGATCGTCAATCTCGTGAAAGATCTTGCACGCGCTTTATCGGTGGTCTCCATCCGCGTCGTGGAAACCATTCCGGGCAAGACTTGCATGGGTCTGGAAATTCCGAATGCAAAACGGCAAACCGTTCGTTTGTCTGAAATTCTCGGTTCACAGGTTTATGCCGATATGGCTTCGCCCATCACGCTTGCGCTAGGCAAAGATATCGGCGGTCATCCGATCGTGGCCGACCTCGCGAAGATGCCGCATCTACTCGTTGCCGGTACGACTGGCTCCGGGAAGTCGGTGGCGATCAACGCCATGATCCTTTCGCTACTTTACAAGGCGGAACCGAAAGAAGTTCGGCTCATCATGGTCGATCCGAAAATGCTGGAGCTGTCCGTGTACCAGGACATTCCGCATCTCTTGGCT
>DATEOW010000172.1:0-4695 GCA_035273665.1 Burkholderiales bacterium
ATTGCGCGCGTAAGTAAGTGCGGCTTGCGCCGGCTCCGGACGCGGCGTCGACAATGCGAGCTGGCGAGAGTTTGACGTATTGCAGACGTTCGGCAAGCCGGATTTCTATCTCACGCGCCAGCGCGTCGGTTCCGCTAGCGGCGTCGAACCCGCGCCGCGATGCGGCACGGTCTAGCCAAGGCTCCATCAGCCGTCGAGATTTTCGCCGTAAGCGGATAAATCCAGTTTGCGCATCAAGGCACGATCCGCATCCGCTTCGGGATTGCCCGTCGTCAACAACTTGTCGCCGTAGAAAATCGAATTCGCGCCGGCGTGGAAACAGAACGCCTGGACCGCTTCGCCTAATTCCTGCCGTCCAGCGGAAAGACGCACATAGCTGGTCGGCATAGTGATGCGGGCCACAGCGATAGTGCGCACGAACTCGGTCCAATCGAGCGGTTTGCTATTAGCGAGCGGAGTACCTGGGACCGGCACAAGATTGTTGATCGGTACGGATTCCGGCGGGGGATCCATGTTCGCCAATTGAACAATCAAACCGGCGCGCTGTGCGCGCGTTTCGCCCATACCCACGATTCCGCCGCAACAAACATGCATACCGGCGCCGCGAACTTTCTCCAAAGTTTCGACGCGATCATCGAATTGCCGCGTACCGATCACTTCGCCGTAAAACTCCGGAGCGGTGTCGATGTTGTGATTGTAGTAATCGAGTCCTGCATCTTTTAATTGTTCAGCTTGCCCATCGCGAAGCAAACCCAGCGTTGCGCATGTCTCCATGCCGAGAGCCTTCACTGCTCGCACCATGTCCAACACCGGTTCCAGATCCTTCTGTTTCGGACCACGCCACGCCGCGCCCATACAAAAACGCGTCGCGCCCTTTTCTTTCGCGGCGCGCGCGGCGCGCAACACTTCGTCGACCGGCAAGAGCGCCTGGCTTGTCACGCCGGTGTCATAGCGCACGGACTGGGGACAGTAACCGCAATCCTCCGGACAGCCGCCGGTCTTGATCGATAGCAATGTCGAGAGCTGAACCTTTTGTGCATCGAAATTGACGCGATGAATACTATGCGCGCGATGCAGCAGCTCGTTGAACGGCAATTCGTATAAGGCCTCGACCGACGTCCGGTTCCAGCGCGGCTCTTGCGCCCTTTTTTTAGACGGCGGCGCAACCATGGAAATAAGGGACTCGTGCATACTCGCTAGTGTCCTTTGCCGACTCTGGCCTGTCAAACTTGAATCTTCGCGATTTGCTGAACGGTCTTCTTGCGCAAGATTGCGTGCTATGCGCTGCAGCCGGCAGCGCAGACTTGATATGCTCGGCCTGTAAGGAAGATTTGCCTTGGCTTGAAGCCGGTTGCCCACGCTGCGCGAATCGCGGTCCCGCAGGAGACGCTTGCGGGGCATGTATCGCGCAACCGCCACAGTACAACGCGACAACCGCGCTCTGGGCATACGATTTTCCGCTCGACCGTCTGGTCCTCGCACTGAAATACAACGAACGTCTGGCCTTCGCCGCCTATTTTGGTGAGGCGCTGGCGCAAAAGCTGCGGGGGCGAGCAGTAGATTTGGTCATTCCGATGCCTTTGCATCCCCGGCGTCTGCGGAGCCGCGGCTTCAACCAGTCCGTCGAAATTACGCGTGCCTGTGCGAAAGCCTTAAGGCTGACTTGGCGAACCGACGTTCTGGAAAGAATTCGCGATACGGCGCCACAGGCTGAATTGCCGCTGGATGAAAGAGCCCGGAATGTGCGAGGTGCGTTCCTCTATGTGGGCGATTTGAGCGGTAAATCGGTCGCTGTCGTCGACGATGTAATGACGACCGGCGCAACGTTGAACGAAGCGGCTGCCGCTTTGAAACGCGCCGGTGCCATCCATGTCGAGAATTGGGTCGTTGCGCGAGCATGATCGACCTCGTGCTTTACGAACCGGAGATTCCACCAAACACAGGCAATTTGATCCGTCTGGCCGCCAATGCCGGCAGTCGCCTACATTTGGTAAAACCGCTGGGCTTTCAGATTAGCGACCGGGCATTGCAACGCGCCGGGCTCGATTACGATCTCTTAGCCGATGTGACGATTCATGAGGGATGGGCCGAGTGCCGCAAACACTTTAGCGGTCGCAGACTTTATGCCTTCACCACACGCAGCACGCGTCCCTATACGGACGTAGCGTATGAACAAGACGACGTGTTCGTGTTCGGCCCCGAAACGCGCGGCCTGCCGATAACGGTATTGCAAGAGTTTGCGCCGGAGCAGCAGCTACGTCTGCCGATGATGCCGAATAGCAGGAGCCTGAACCTTTCAAACGCCGCGGCGATAGCGGTTTACGAGGCCTGGCGGCAATTGGGTTTTGCCGGTGGACGTTAACCCGCAACGCTTGACTCGACAGCCAAGCGTCTAAGCGTGTTCGCTTTTTGGATCGCGAGACAGAAGTTGTTCGACTGCAGTGCGAGCCGGCACATTGCGAAACAGGACGTCGCATACGGCGCTGGTGATCGGCATATCGATGTTGAGCGATTTTGCCCGACGTTCGACTTCACGCGAAGTGTTGACGCCTTCCGCAACGTGACCCAATTGGGCCAGTATCGTTTCAAGCTTTTCACCCTGACCCAAACCCAATCCAACGCGCCGGTTGCGCGACAAATCGCCCGTACACGTAAGCACAAGATCGCCTAACCCCGTAAGGCCCATGAAGGTCTCCGCTTTCCCGCCCAACGCAAGCCCCAACCGCATAATTTCCGCAAGCCCTCGCGTCATCAATGCGGCGCGCGCGTTCAAGCCAAGCGACAACCCGTCTGCGATGCCCGTAGCGATCGCCATCACATTCTTCACTGCGCCACCCACCTCTACCCCGACCAAATCGTCGGAGAAATAAACGCGCAAGCGTGGTTGGTGAAGTTGAAGCGCGAGGCTTCGCGCAAAAGAGGAGTCCCGCGCAGCAAGCGTCAAAGCGGTTGGTTTGCCCGCGGCGACCTCGTTTGCAAAGCTCGGCCCGGACAGCGCTGCACAACTTGTGACGCCCCCCATCACTTCGTCGACAACTTGATGCGGCAGCAAACTGCTAGACGCTTCGAAACCCTTGCAAGCCCAAATCAAGGGCAACTTGCGACCGGAGATGCGCAAGGCCTCCGCCATATCGCGCAACCCTTCGGTAGGCGTGACCACCAGGAGAACATCAGCGTCCGCAAGACACTCGGCAATACTGTCTCGCACGCCGATCGACGCAGGCCACTGGGCTTCTGGAAGATAAGGACTGTGTTTTGCGGTACGTAATTGCGCGCGGGTTTTTGCCTCGCGATCCCACACCGTGATCTCATGGCGCTCACTGAAGGCAATGGCAAGCGCACTGCCCCAAGCACCCGCACCGAGTACACCGATGCGCACGCGCCTACAATCCCCAGACTTGTTGAATGCGCAGGTATCCGGTGCTACCGTCCGCATGTTGAATGCGCGCCCAACCGCCGCCACTGTCAAGTAAGTCCGCGACTACTCCTTGCTGCAACTGGAAAAGCAATGGCGCCTGTTCATCCGCGCGTTCTCGCACCTGCGCAATAGGAGCCGTCACCAACACGGTACGTTTTTCCGAAAGCGCTTTCTTTTCGACCCAAGCGAGAGAACCACTTGAGTCCCGAACCTTCGTCCAAGTCGCATCTGTAGTGATGATCTCCACGGGCAAATCTCGGCTCACCACGAAAAGCTTTGATGCTCGGGTAGAAGGTGCGTCATAAAAAATCGTCGCGTTTTCGCCAATCGAACGGAATTCCGCAAACGCGTTTGCGGAAAAGACCATCGCCGCCGCGGCAAGAACAAAATGCCGCATCGTCTTAATGCGCAATTTCGATTTTTGGGCCATCGCCCTGCTTCTTCTGGCGTGCCGCATAAAGCGCTTCGAAATTAACCGGCGCCAGGTGAATGGGTGGGAAACCGGCGCGGCCGACGAGGTCCGCAACCGTCTCGCGTGCGTAAGGAAAAAGAATCGTTGGACATGCAATGCCCAACACTGGGTTGATTTCCGCTTCCGGCACATTGCGAATTTGAAAAATCCCCGCCTGTGAAACTTCGACAAGAAACATGGTCTTGTCTTCTACTTTCGCCGTGAGCGTCACTTTGATAAAAACCTCGAAGAGCGACTCTTGAACGCGCTTGCCGTCGGTATGCAAATGCACTTCGAACTGCGGCTGCCCGCCTTGTAGAAACACTTGCGGCGCATTAGGCACCTCGAGAGACGCGTCCTTAACGTAGATCTTCTCGATGTTAAAGACAGGTTGTTCGGTATCGCTCATTTCAATCGCTCCATTCGTTGTATCCGTTAACCGCCGGCCAGCAAGGCGTCGAGCTTGCCCGCGCGATCCAGTGCGGCCATGTCGTCATAGCCGCCGATGTGCTGGTCGCCGATCCATATTTGCGGCACCGTACGACGGCCGCTCCGCTGCATCATTTCGTCACGGCGCTCGGGCGCCAGATCTACTCGAATCTTTTCGAACTCGGCGACGCCCTTGGCTTTGAGCAATTGCTCTGCGCGACGGCAATATGGGCACCACTCAGTCGCATACATCACGATTTTCGGCACGACACCGACCTATTTCGATGTCGGCAGACCCGCGGCGCGCCAAGCCGCAAGGCCGCCTTCCAGGGGTACCGCATGAGCAAAACCGAGCTTTTTGAAAAGGGCGGCGGCTCCCGCCGCGCGAACCCCTTTG
>DATEOW010000173.1:0-7148 GCA_035273665.1 Burkholderiales bacterium
AGTAGGTCGTAATGCTCGCGAATCTTCTCGTCTTCCCACTCCCACCATCTCAGTTGCAGCAGAAGATCGATGATCTCGGTATCGAATCTTGTTTTAATTATCCTGGCGGGCGCGCCTGCAACAACCGTATAAGGCGCCACATTTTTTGTCACCACCGAGTTTGCACCGATTGCAGCGCCGTCTCCGATCGTGACGCCTCGATTGATTGCGGCGCCGGCGGCGATCCAAACGTCATGGCCGATGATCAGCGGTTCGGTGAAGCGGTCATAAGCGATGGCTTGTCCGGCGGGGCGGAGCTGATCGTGCTCGTTATAAAGAAAAGAATGTTGAACGATGCGCCGGTAGTCATGATCCGCAGCCCCGATGCTGACGTTCCATGATATTGCGCAGAAGGAGCCGATATTCGCGTGCATCAGCACGGTGTTCATCCCAGTGTAACTATGGCGCCCCATTCGCGCGTGAAGGAGATGATTGTTTCTGTCGATCCGCGCGCGTTTAGCGATGTCGCTATGATCGACGCGAGAGAAATTACCTACGACCGCGTTTTCGCCGATCGAAGAATGGCTGACACGCGCGCCCATGTGGATGGCCGCGCTGGGATCGATGGCGCTTGCTATCGATTCATAGTCCATAGCGTTTCGCCACCTCTTTGTCGCTCAGCATCTTGCGGATATCTTCGGCCGCTGCAGCGAAACGCCACGATGGCGCCCAGGAAAAATCGCGGCGGAATGCTTCGCTATCCATGAGCGAATATTCACCAAGATCGCGCGGGTTTTCCGCGGTGAGTGAACCGTCTCGCCGTCCGAACGCATGCAAAAAAGCCTGCGCCATTTCCTCCAGCCCAATCACTTCCCCCGAGCCGAGGTTGTAAATTCCACTCTTCGGTTGAGCGAGTGTCGTTTCGAATGCGTCGACGACATCTTTGACATAAACGTACTCGCGGCGGACTCCGGTGACGCTGAGCGTAATCGGCTTATTGTGATAGGCGTTACGAATAAAAGTGGTCAGAGCGCTCGCTTCATATTCACCCAGCCCGAAGACCTGTGCTAGACGCAATGTAGTGACGCAAAGACTCCGGCGGCCAAAATAGGCTGCTGTCTGTTCGGAATGCAGTTTTGCCAACGCATAAAGACTCGTTGGTGCGGGGGGCGTTTGTTCGGACCAGGGCGCAGGCTGTGCGCCATAGACACCCCGGGTTGAGATAAGCACCACGTGAGCGACTCCGCAATCCTCGGCGGCCTGGAGCACACGGTAATCCAGAAGACTGTTTCCAAGCGAGACCGCGTCCTTCCCCGCGTGCGGCCTTTGCGCGGCCAGGTGGATGATGGCTTGCCGTCCGGCGAACAAATCACGCAGCGATTCCAGCGAGTAGTCGGTGACGGCATAGGCGACGCGAGGGTCCATATCCTCAGCGGGACGCCGGCTGAGCGCGAGCAGTTCATGAATGGACTTCAATGCCGAGATGGTGTGATGTCCGATAAAGCCGTTCGCTCCGGTGACGGCTATTTTCATCAGTGCGCTCCGGCGACGATTTGATAGCCGCATTTTTCCAGTCGCCCATTCACGCGGCGCACAAGTTCGCCGGGGCGGTAGTACCACTCCACGTACTGCGCCGCAGGATGTGTTTCGGCAAATGAAAAGCGCTCATCCGGACGCTGACAAAAAAATTCGAGGGTCGCGTCGCGCACATCCTGCGTTTCTGAAATTTCGACCGGCAGTCCTTGCAGATGAGAGACCACGCATTCAAGCAGGTCCACCCCGGTGGCGAAGAGGATGAGCCGCCACATATGGCAGCCATCGAGCCTGGGTGTCACCTCGATCAAATAAGCCGCATCATCGCGCACCTTGATCTGAAAATAAATCGGGCCGTTGGCGATACCGAGCGTCGTCACCGTCTCCTCGCAAAGTCGCCGCACATTCGCGAGCGCATTCTCGCAGAGCGTACTCGGAAAAACATGTTTGTGAATAATACCGCCGTCGAACTGTGGCCAGGTTTGCCGATCGGAGACAAGATAAAACTTCATCCGGCCATCCACTAGATATCCGTGAACCGAGACCTCGGGGCCGTCGATTCTTTCCTCCAAGATGGCTTTCCCAATTTTGGAATAACCGAGCGCCACACTCAGCGCGGCAGGAATATCGGACCGATCATGAATCGTTTGAACCCCGCGTTGTCCTTGGCTGTCGGCCGGCTTGATTACGGCAGGTAAGCGGACGCTAAGTTTCTCGTCCACGTTTGAAATCAACTGATAGGTCACCGCGCCATAACAATGCCGCAAACGCTCCCGCAGTTCCAGCTTGTTATTACACGTGCTTGCTGCCTGATGACTGACCAAGCTCGGTAGGCCCAAGTGTTCGGCGACGTAGGTAGCGGTCGGCATTGCGATATCGGAGCCCACCGAATAAATGTAGTCGATGCGGTGCTGTTCAGCATAAGCCAGTACCGCATCCTTATCCGCGATATCGATCGGCGAGAAGTGTTCGGCATGACGGACTTCGTGCTCGTCGACGCTGTAACTGAGCGCATGCCTTTCAAAGCGTCCGGAAAGCCGCTCGAGCAGATCGATTTGCGCCCTCCCGATTCCAAGTACCAAGAATTTCTTCAACATGAAATTATTTTTGACTGTCCGGACCTGTTTCGCCGGCGTGATTGATTGTCTCTCGGACGAAATACTGCGGCGTATAGTTGGCCCGCTGCAAAATCCGCAACAAATATTCACCGATGATCGCAAAAGCGAAGAAATTGAAACCGGACAGCAGCAATAGCAACAAGGTCGTCGTCGTCCAGCCCGGTACACCGATGCCACCGTATAGGTAACGAAGCAAAAGAATCGACGCAAAGACGAGACTGACGAGTATGCCGATCATGCCGATGATCCCCAGGACCCTTAAGGGCAAGACGGAATGCCCAATGAGATTGCTCATGGTGAGCGAGATCAGCTTCGGCAAGCTGTAACCGCTTTTACCGCTCGCCCTTGGCGAATGCTGGAAACTCGTATTGTTGATCCGGGTGGTCAGAGACCCCAACATAATGCCCAATGCCGGATTCAAAGTCCTCATCGCGAGCGCCGCGTTAACGACCGGGCGGCGGATCGCTCTAAAGCTGGTGAAGTACAAATGTTTGGGGCGGTTCAAAAAGTATGCGTTCAGCCGGTTGATTGCATAGCTTCCCATTTCCCTCAACCAGGGCTGCCGCATTTTAACCGGCACCCCCATGGTCAGATCGACTTCGGGGCCGAGCGCTTGCAGCAGCTTCGGTATTTCTTCCGGCGGATGTTGCAGGTCGTCGTCCATCGTGATGACGACTTCTCCTCGCGCATGCGCCATGCCGCAAAGCGTTGCGCTACTTTGTCCGGCATTTCGCATCAACTGAATCGCGACCACTCGGGGATCTTGTTGTGCCAGTGTTCGAAGGGTGCCCCAGGTATTCCCGGGGCCGCAATCGTCGACGAAGATCAACTCATAAGGGCTATTCAAAGCGTCCATGACGGGGATCAGACGGCGATAAAGCGCTTGCAGGATCTGTTCGGAACCATAGACGGGGATGACGACGCTATAACGAACGGAAAGCGCGTACTCGTCCTGTAGTGCAGGGGCCAAATTCTTGTCGTGTAAATCAATCGTAGAGGCAGCGGACATCCTAGAACTCTTTGGCGAGGTTGGTTGATTTTGCGGCTTCACAACTCGAAGCCGAGGCATCATAAGGCCTGGTTGGTTTAAAGAGCGTTTGAACTCTTGGTTGGCTAAATCCACCTGCGCCGGCGGCAGTCGTCCAGGTCCCTGCCGGCGCATAGTCGCTCGGGAATTTCGCTCCCAAAACAGAAAGCACATCGATCGATAGGCTTTTTGGCCCGTCCTGTTCGACGAGCAACCACGCGTTCGCGAAATCCTCACAAGCGACGCGGCGTAAGGCCTCAGCCGCCCGTGGGTTGCTGCCCCGATAGCCGCCGATCATCCAAGCTTGGCCGATGCTCTTCGCTCTTAAAGCATACAGAATCCCTGGAGATTGCCCCGTCAAATCGATGACCGGCGTTCCAGGTTGCAGACCGGCTTGGCGCGCCGTATTTTTTGCCGCCAGAAAATAATGCGCATAACCCTCCGACAGGATGAGATTCGAGCCCGGGGCCCCAATCTCGACCGTTTGATCGTTCAATCGCAAAGCCTGCGGTTGCCGCCACGGCTGATCCAGGCCTGTTTGCAGGATCGCGGCGGAAATGGCCTGCGAGACGAGAACGAGCGGCAACGTAAAAGCCCACGCTTTGGTCAATCGGGCAAGCGGGCTTAGCAATATAACCGCCACAAGCAGCCAAAACACAGCGGCGTGACTTCCCGTGTACCAGTAGTTGTGATTGGTGCCGAATGCATAGAGGTGAGGCATCGCCAAGAACAAAACAGCAAGCGCGCGGTGCGAGGGTTGAAGGGACAAAGCGATTTTTTCGCGTCGCGCTTTCCAGCGAATGAGCAGGGCGGAAAAAATCAGGGACCAAAATAACAGGCAGCGATATTTTCCGAAGCCCGTCGGCTGCTCGAATAAACCGCAGGTCATCACGACAACCACCGCAAAACAAAAAATGGAAACAGCGATCGCCATCGCGGCGCCAAACTTCTTGCCGGAAAAAAAGGGCCACGTCGCCCAATAAACGAGCACGATCGTGGTGAATAGAATAAAAACTTCTCTCGGCTGCATTTTATAAAAATCATCCAACCGGACCAACTCTCCAAGCGAGTGACCGCCCCCCATAAGCGCCACCAAGCGCATTCCGGTCTGCAGTCTTTCGGCATAGCGAATGAGGGACCCATCGATCAGCAACGCGCCGATCAAGAGCGCCACCACCGCGGATGCAATCGCGATCCAAATGAAGCGAAAAGAAAATTTGCGCGAGAACATCAAATACAGCAGCGAGCCCACCGCCAGCGCAAGCGCCGTGCTCGGCTTCGCCATGAAACAGAGCCACCCGCCGATCCCGAGGAGAAACCAACCGCATACGCTCTTCCAGGTGCCGACCTTTTCTGCCAACAGCAATCCGATCGATGCGATAAGAATGCCCTGCAAGTTGAGGCTGTTGTAGCTTGGGGTCGCTACCCAGATGTTGAATAAGCAGAGCGATGCGATTGCCAAGCCTCCCGCCGCAGTAATCCGCGTCAGTCTTTGAAGCGCGGCCTCAGGCGCCAGAGCTTTTAGACAAAGATCGGTCAAGACCCAAGCGAGCAAAAAGCTGAACAGAATGTTGACGAGGCGCATGCTCGCGATATCGCCATCGAGCATGCGGTACAGCGGGTGATAAATGAAACCGAATTGAGAGAGCGACCAGCTGTACAGAAATGGGTCCGAAATCATGACGAGGTAGTAGCTCTCGTCCGTGAAATCGATGCCGTATCGGCTGTGGCTCGTGAACCACACCAAGATCAAGACCGTTGCGGCCGCAGACAAGGCGAGCAACAGCCGCTCGTAAAAAGGCGATAAAGTGTGGCTCGCTCTAAACATTCCGCATGAGGCTTTTGTGATTTCGTGAGACTGAAAGCTAATGCGGAGTCTAGCGAATTGATCGTCTGTGCGCCTATGAATGCTGCGTTTATTCGGCGTGAAGGCGGCTTTGCGGGCTGCGACCGCTTATAGCTCCGTTGCGATACAAATGAAAAACCGCAGGGCGACCCCTGCGGTTTTTTGGCCTTAGACCTGCGGCCTGCTTAGCGGGGCCGTTGTTCTTCCGGCGGCTCCTGCTTCGGCGGTTCCATGCCGAGCAAGATCAGCGCTTGCGGCCAGCTCTTGTCCAGTTCCACTTTCACACCGGCGGGGATGGCGCCCATATGAGCGTGGACTGAATGTCCGGATTTCGGGTCTTTCGCATAGGCGAGCTTATCGAACACATCGCGCTTGTGCGTATGGATAAGGCAAGCGCTTTGAAGCGGTGCATCCGCGTCGCGTTGGCGTCCTCCCAGATCGAAGTAGCCGCATTCGAAGCGCGTGGTCTTTACATCCGTCGCGCCCAGATCGAAAGGAAGCAAGCCTTTCATGCGTCCTTGAACTTCCTTCAGCGATGCGACCTTTTGCATTTCGCCGGTGCGGTCATACACCGCCCAGTCCATGTCGAAGCCCACGGGCTTTCCGTCGTTGGCGAATAGCACCGCGATTTTGGAGCCGGGGCCGAGGACAGGCACGCCATCCACTGCACGCGCAAAAATCACCGTGCTTGCCATGACTTTTTCCGGGTCCGGCTTGGCGCCGGGTGCGATGGAGCCGCCGCCGTCGATCTGGAATTGAGTGAAGTAGGGCACGAGGGTTTCGTTTTTATCGAGTTGCACATGACGGCCGAGCTTCGTCTCGATGAACTTGCGTCCGAGCGATTCGAGCTTGGCTTGAGTCGGCCGCGAAGCCAGCGCCAAGGGTTTGCGCCCGGGGCCGTCGAGGTAGTCGTAGTTGCGATATTTGACGGTTGTGCCGTCGCCGTAAATTTGCAGCTTCCAACCTTCGCCGATCAAAGCCATTTTTTTATCCGCGCGCTCGAGCTTGAAATCGCCGTGCGTGTGGACCGGGTCCTCTGCTTTGGAAAGATCGGACAGCAGTTGCTCGGCGACGATTTCCATACCGGGACCGAGATGGCGTTTCAACAAAGGCACTTCGGCCAGTCCGACGCCCGAAGCGGCGGAGCGTTTACCGATTTCAACGCGTTGCGGAAAATCGGCGGCGTTGCCGGGCACGGGAGTAATCGACAGAGCAAAGGTCGCGAGTAGCGCGGCGCTCAGGATCGACCGAGTAGTGTTAAAGGTTTTCATTTTCGATTCCTTAAATAGATAAGCGTGAGTAGCTGCGCGATTACAGGTTCTGCCAGGAGGTACGGCAGTAGTGGGTAATGGCACCGTCGCGCAGCCGTCCGTAGGAGCTAAAGTTCTGCCACTTCATGTTGTCCCGCCGGCTTTGGCAGTTGGATGAGCTTGAGCCCGTCGCCATGACCGTGACGTCTTGATCGGTGTTCCAATCGGAGTTGGCGTCTGCCCACGCGTATTTGATCTTGTCGCCGTCCTGCAGGTTGTCGGCATAGTCTTCGCCCACTTCGTCTGTCGTTAAAGAGTCATACAACTTGTCGTGGCTGCCGGTGGCGATTCTTAGCCCGCCGCGAAAGATCGCGCCCATGCGGGTCCACATCTTG
>DATEOW010000174.1:0-4042 GCA_035273665.1 Burkholderiales bacterium
GGCGATCACGGCGAACTGCTTGGCGAGCATGGTTACTACGCTCATGCCCATACCGTCTACGAGCCGGTGCTGAATATTCCTTTCCTCATGTTGCGTTACGGTTATGAATCGAAGGCCCATATTTCCGGTGACGTAGTCGCCTCACAAATAGACATTGCGCCGACGATACTGGCCGAACTTGACATTCCTTCTCCAAAAAGCTGGGCAGGGCTACCCCTGCAGGCAAACGCCAAAGCGCTACGCGAAAGGCGGTTTATTTATTTCCAGCAGCAGGCTGAATATGGATTGTTCGACCTTAGTCAGCCTGGACACTTGTGGAAATATCGCATCAACTCCGACGACCGTTCAGAGTGGGCTCACGAGGTGTCGAACAAAAGGGATGAAACCGATAACCGTTTGCACGAAATACCGGCTGCCTTGAAGACCGAATGGATTAAACGCTTGCTGGAATTACAGATGTCTGCGCACGAATACGCGTCGGACCCGTTAAAAACCGATCAAGCACTTCATTAAGGCGGGTCCTAGCTAGGGGGCTTGTCAAAAGGGTTATTCCGCCTCCGAATGTACGAAGTGCCCGGATTTACCTCCCTGCTTTTCACGCAAAATTAAGTTTTCGATTCGCATTCCACGATCGACCGCTTTGCACATATCGTAAATCGTCAGTAGACCGATGCTGACGGCCGTCAAAGCTTCCATCTCCACGCCGGTGCTGCCGCGGGTTTCCACCGTAACTGTTAGCGTCACGATCGCGGCGCTCACGTCGATATCGAAGTCCGCCGCCACACGCGTCAATGCAAGGGGATGGCAAAGCGGTATGAGGTCCGAGGTTTTCTTAGCGGCTTGAATGGCTGCGATGCGCGCCACACCGAGCACATCCCCTTTTTTTGCCGTGCCGGACTGAATGAGCGCCAGCGTCTCAGGCTTCATGGCGATACGACCTTCGGCGCGTGCGATACGGTGGGTGATGGCTTTATCGCCGACATCGACCATGTGCGCCTGTCCCTGGGCGTCGAAATGGCTAAGGCTCATTGACTTGTCTCCTGATCCGTAAACCGAATGCTGAAACCGATTATGCCGCAGCCTTGCCCGGTCGTTGGGAACTGAGGCTGCCGGCGGTTATCATAGAGGGCATGCGATTCAGGCGTTCGATTACCTATTTGCTGGCCTTGCTCATGCCTTTTTCGGCATCGGGGCAAAACCTCCCGGATTTGGGTGAGTCGGCGCAGGCCGACTTTTCTCCCCAGCAAGAACGCCGTCTGGGCGAGGCGATCATGCGCAAGATTCGCCAGGACCCGGCCTATGTCGAAGATCGGGAGATGACCGATTACATCAGCAAGATCGGTCATCGCTTGGCTGGAGGGGCACCGGAGGCGGCTGGGCAGAATTTCGAGTTTTTCTTAGTGAGGGACCCGACGGTCAATGCTTTCGCCTTGCCAGGGGGCTATATCGGGGTGCATTCCGGACTCCTATTGACGGCACAAACAGAATCTGAATTTGCATCCGTTTTGGCGCACGAGATCTCGCATGTGACCCAGCGTCATATTGCGCGTCAATTGCAGACGCAAAATCAATTAGCCAAGCTGTCGATGGTCGGCTTTGTGTTGGCGCTGCTCGCAGCACGCTCTAACCCTCAAGTGGCGCAGGCTGCGGTAATGACGAGTGGGGCCGTGCCAGCGGCTGCGTTTTTGAACTACAGCCGCGATTACGAGAGAGAAGCGGATCGCACCGGCTTTCAAATTTTGCAGGGCAGCGGTTTCGATGTACATGGCATGCCCGACTTTTTCGGGCGGTTGCAGCGTGCAACACGCTTGTATGAAAACAATGCGCCAGGCTATCTGCGCACCCACCCATTGGACACTGAGCGGATAGCGGATATGCAAAACCGCGTTCAAGAAATCCGCAGCAAGCCGGTCCCAGACAATATCGATTTCCATCTGGTTCGCGCCGCGCTGCGGGCCGATCAGGGCAATGCCGAGGAAGCGAAGGCCTTCTATCTGACGGCGATCAACGAAGGCCGGTTTAGCAACGAAGCTGCAACACGTTATGGGTTTGCGCGTGCCCTGTTGCGCGTGCGTGATTACAAGGCGGCGGAAGCGCAGCTGCAACAAGCGCGTAAGTTGAGCGGCGCACATCCGATGTTCGAAATGCTGGCCGCAAGAATACAAGCTGACGCGGGAAACCTCGCCGGGGCGGTCGAGACCTTGGCACAGGCCACAAAACGCTTTAGTGAGGACTATCCGCTTCAGGTTGCGTACGCCGAAGCGCTATTGAACGGGGGACGGGCAAGCGACGGCCTGGAAGCATTGAATCAGATCCGTGTTCAACGCCCTAGAGATTCCAGTCTCTACGCCTTAAAGGCAAAAATTCATTCGGCGCTCGGACAGCACGTAGAAGAACATCGCGCGTTAGCCGAGTATTACTATATCCAGGGAAGTTTGCCCGGTGCCATCGAACAATTGCGCTTGGCGCAAAGCGCTCCGGGGGGCGATTTCTACAATCTATCCGCGGTCGATGCGCGCATGCGTGAGTTGCAGGCGGAGCGTTTGGAAGAGATCAAAGACAAAAACCGCTAGTGCTAAAGCTTAGGCGGCAACTCGTAATAAGCCTCGTAAAGGAGATCGAAGGTCTTTTCGCTTTCCGCCAATAATTCGTCTTCGTTGCGCGCCCGGCGTCGGGCACCCTCGAGCATCGTTTCGACGCCGGGGGCTTCAACGACTTCACCGTCGCCGGCGTCAAGTGTGTGCACCAAGGTGCCGATACGTGCGAGCGCAGGTTGGCTGACCAAGTCGAAATGAAAAAGCAGCTCCTCAAACGTTACGCAAGTACTGCTGTTACTGAACTTCGCATCTTCATATGCGAAGCTGAGCGCGCCCTCGGGGCAAGCTTCGCCTTTATCTAACCAACGCAGTTGCGCCTCAGGGTCGATAAAGCGACGAATCAGCCAAGCGCTGGCGAGTCGGTCAGCAAACAGCGGCTTCCGCGTCGCCCAGACGCGCTGAAAATAGGGGCCGTCATCTTCCGCTGCGCTGTGCCCTGTTTCCTGATGTTGCGGGAATAGGAGCGCATGCACCTTCCTTTCCATTTCAATCAGACTTTGCTCGGCGGCCGCGGCAAGAGGGGAACGAAAAAAATCCAGTAAACGGATGCGATCAAGCTCGCCGCGTTGCTTGCCCAACACACGTCGTAAAGCGACGGGATCGGCGATGCCGAAACCAGCGGACAAGGCTTCTACGGTTTTGATAAGCGATTCGTACTGGGAAGTGCGATCGAACAGTTTTTGCAGTTGTTGGGTCTGTGAGAGATCCAAACCTGCGACGGAAAGGACTTGCGCGGTCCCGTCCAATCGCGAGGTGTAATCCGCCAAGCGCTCGAGGCCGGCGCGGTTGTGGGGGGTGTCAGGCAGTAGATAGGCCCCTTCACGCAGCACAGCGCACCCTAGACTTTCCAGCGTGCGCAGCACGGTCATGCGGCCGCTTGTCTGCTGTTGCGGCAAAAAGACGATAAAAGCGAGCCAACTCTGCGGTTGGCTAGATGTCGAAGAGGGTGGGGCAGTACTCATGAAAACAGCTTGCACTCCAAGAAAGAACCTTCAGTTTAACAAGCACGCTGCTTTTCAGTCCGTGGAACACGTCGCTTAAAAGCGGTTATAAAATCGCACTAAATCACCAGGAGCCATAGTGGATTTCGACCTAGAGCTGGATGCGCGAGGCCTCAAATGTCCTTTGCCCATACTGAAGACAAAGAAAGCCTTGGCAGGCATGCAGAGCGGCCAAGTTTTGCATGTTTTAGCAACTGATCCCGGTTCCGTTGCGGACTTTGAAGCCTTTGCCAAAATGACGGGCAATCACTTGCTTGCGCAAAACGCCGCGAACGAGGAATTCAGCTTCCTCATGCGCAAGAAATAGGGCTAGGCCTCTATCGGCAGCAGGATTCGGAATACCACCCCGCTTTCATCCGGGCGATTCATCGCGTCGGCGCGGCCGTGATGGAACTCTGCGATCAATCGCACGATGAATAGCCCCAAACCCAAATGCGGTGCGCC
>DATEOW010000175.1:0-2291 GCA_035273665.1 Burkholderiales bacterium
ACTGCTTTGCTCGCGTGAGGAATTCGAAAGGCGACGGCGATGCGCAAAGCGCCGCCGCGCCGGGGTCGCGGTACGTGACCGAATCCCTCTCTCTCCGCCAGAACCAACGAGGCCCGCGTCAGCGGGCTTCGGCGTTATGTCGCCTGAGAAGCGAGCAAACTGCTTTGCTCGCGTGAGGAATTCGAAAGGCGACGGCGATGCGCAAAGCGCCGCCGCGCCGGGGTCGCGGTACGTGACCGAATCTCTGGGCGCGCTTGCAGGCTCGCCCGTCCGCACGGCTCGGATGTACGCAGGTACATCCTCAAAACCCCGCTCGAACTTCTCCGCCAGAACCAACGAGGCGCGCGTCAGTGGGCTTCGGATTTATGGAAGCAGAGGAGCGAAGGGAGTCCCTCTTGATTCTTACGCGTGCCGCCTTCTGGCAACGATTGTCGTTATCGGTATGTCTTGATTTGCTACGTTACAACGATAGCGGGCTGTCGAAACGCTTTGGATTTCAAAACCCATGATAAACAGAATCTCATCGTAGAGACTTGTTGTCAGGTGCCACCAATTGGCAGATGCCCCGTTGTGACGACCGCTGATGAACTTCATCATGGGTTGTGAAGATTCGATCATCCCTTCCGCGATGATGAGCGTCTCGGAGCAGCGATCTGCCGCAGACCAAAGCGCCTTGATTGGATCACGCAGGTGAACCAAAATTTGCGCAACAACTACCACATCAAACATCCCAAGCTCGGCAGGAATATTATAGATATCCCCATACCACGCCTTTGCATTGCTGCCAAACTCACGGTGTGCGAACCAGTACGAGTTCTTCATGCGAACGAGAAACGCGGAAGCCTCGGGAGTTTCAGCCCAATTGTCGAAATTGTCCCAAAACGATTTCACCGGAAGAAAATTGATCTGCTTAACGCTTGAAGCATCCAGGGATACCACTTCAGAGGCTCCACGCTTTTCCATTTCGAAGCTGAGGAATCCGGATGCGCAACCCACATCAAAAACCCGCTTCCCGTTAAAATCAACCTTACCTAGGTACGGTGATACGCGTCCGCGCAGATCCCAATCACCCTTCACCGTCCCACTTATGGGCAAGTCCGTAGAGTGATAGAAGTGACAGTCCTCTAAGGAGGTCGGATTCGTGCTCGTCACGTAGTTCAATGCCCCGCTCCCATGAGTGATTTTTGAATCCGCGCTAGTGGCGCGAGCTATAGCAGCTTACCAGGGTTCATGATGCCGAGCGGATCAAGGCTACGCTTGATGGCGCGCATCAATTCCATTTCAATAATCGGCTTGTAACGCAGAATTTCCTCACGCTTGTACTGCCCCAGGCCATGTTCGGCGCTGATACTGCCGCCGAAGCGGAACACGACGTCGTGCACGATCCGATTAACCTGGCGCTGCTGTTGCAGAAATACTTCACCATCCCAACCCGGCGGCGGGGTGACGTTGTAGTGCAGGTTACCGTCACCCAAATGGCCGAAGCTCACCAACTTTGCGCCCGGATAGGCGGTCGCCACATCGGCATCCGCAACGTCGAGAAAGTCGGCAATGCGAGAGATAGGTAGAGAAATGTCGTGCTTGATGTTTTTACCTTCGGCGGCTTGCGCCTCGGAAATGTTTTCCCGAAGCTTCCATAAGTCAGCCGCTTGTCCCAGGCTTGCAGCCAAGACCGCGTCGAGTATCAATTCTTTTTCCAAAGCCTTGGTCAGCACCCGCTGGAGAATGGCATTCACATCCGTATCGCCGCACTCCGAAAGCTCGATCAACACATATTGCGGATAGTCCAGACTGAAAGGTGCGGGGACTTGAGGGAAATGTTTGCGCACCAATTCCAGACAGCGCATCGAAAAGAGTTCGAAGGCGGTCATCCTGTCGCCGCATTCTTCTTGCGCGAAAGCCAGCAGGGCGAGCGCGTCGCGCGTCGTTTTTACGGCGGCAAGAGCGGTCGCCTTAGCGCGCGGTTTCGGGAACAGTTTCAGGACCGCTTTGGTGATGATTCCGAGCGTTCCTTCGGCGCCGATGAACAATTGCTTGAGGTCGTAGCCGGTGTTGTCTTTGCGTAATCCCCGTAGGCCGTTCCAGATTTCGCCGCTGGAAAGTACCACCTCCAAACCCAGCACCAAGTCGCGCATGTTGCCGTAGCGCAAAACTTGCACGCCTCCCGCGTTGGTCGAAAGATTGCCGCCGATTTCGCAGCTGCCTTCCGACGCGAGACTCAGCGGAAACAAACGCCCCACGTCATCAGCCGCCTGTTGCACTTCGGCGAGCGTGCAACCGGCCTCGACAGT
>DATEOW010000176.1:0-12034 GCA_035273665.1 Burkholderiales bacterium
ATTACTCCGGATGATGGTGGCGAGGATCTGTTCGCGCATTTCTCTGCCATTCAGATGAACGGTTTCAAAACACTCAAGGAAGGTCAGAAGGTCAGTTTTGAGGTCACGCAGGGCCCCAAAGGCAAGCAGGCCTCAAATATCCAAGCTCCGAGCTAAACTGAACCGCGTCATAGAACGCAAAACAGCATTCAAATTAAAAAGCCTCGCATCTCGCGAGGCTTTTTTTATTCCTTAAAGCTTCATGCGGGCAGTGCCGGGCGGTTTCAAGCCGCCGCTTTAAGGTTTTGCACCAGCGCGTCCATGAACTCGTCCGTTGTGAGGAAGGGGTGATCCTCTCGGATCAAAATCGCCAAATCTTTGGTCATTTTTCCGGATTCGACGGTGTCAATGCAGACCTTTTCCAGCTTCTGCGCGAAATCGACCACTTCCGGAGTGCCATCCATACGTCCACGGTGCTGCAAACCGCGTGTCCACGCGAAAATCGACGCAATTGGGTTCGTAGAGGTCGGTTTACCTTCCATATAACGACGGTAATGCCGGGTTACCGTGCCGTGTGCCGCTTCGGCTTCGACCGTTTTGCCGTCCGGCGACATGAGGACTGATGTCATCAGACCCAGCGAGCCGTAACCCTGCGCCACGGTGTCGGACTGAACATCGCCATCGTAATTTTTGCAGGCCCATAGATAGCCGCCGCTCCACTTCAGGTTGGAAGCCACCATATCGTCGATCAGGCGGTGTTCGTAAGTTAGCTGAAGGGCCTCGTAGCGCCCCTTGAATTCCTGTTCGAAAACTTCCTGGAACAGGTTTTTGAAGCGACCGTCGTAAATTTTGAGAATGGTGTTTTTGGTCGACAGATAGACCGGCACTTTGCGCTGCAGGGCGTAGTTGAAACATGCGCGCGCAAAGCCGCGTATGGATTCGTCGACGTTATACATTGCCATGCCGATGCCGGCGCCAGGCGCTTTGAAAACTTCTTTTTCTACGACAGGACCGCCGTCCGCGGGCTGGAATACCAGCTTGAGCGTGCCAGCACCATCGAATTTATGCTCGGTCGCTTTGTATTGATCGCCAAATCCGTGACGTGCGACGACCACCGGCTTGTCCCAATGCGGGATAAGGCGCGGAACGTTGGCGCAAATGATCGGTTCCCGGAAGATCGTGCCGTCGAGGATGTTACGGATCGTCCCGTTAGGACTTTTCCACATCTGCTTGAGGTTGAATTCCTTCACCCGCGCTTCGTCCGGCGTGATCGTGGCGCACTTCACCGCAACCCCGTATTGTTTTGTAGCGTTCGCGGCGTCGACTGTTACCTGGTCGCTGGTGGCGTCCCGGTGTTCTATGCCCAAATCATAATATTTGAGATCGACATCCAGATAGGGCAGGATCAGCTGTTCGCGGATACGTTGCCAGATGATGCGCGTCATCTCGTCGCCGTCCATTTCGACCAGCGGGTTCTTCACTTTGATTTTTGCCACGAAACACTCCTTTGAAGCCCTTCGGCCTAGATGCAAAAAATTCTAGCAGACGGTACCCGCCCCACGTCGAATCCTTAGATTGTCGGCCTGAAATGGATGTTCTGCTCTTCAACAAGCCTTATGGTGTGCTGTGCCAGTTCAGCCGAGACGGCGGACGGCCTTGCTTGGCCGATTACATCAACAGGCCGCATGTCTATCCGGCGGGCCGCCTCGACGCGGATAGCGAAGGCCTAGTGATACTCACGGCGGACGGCGCATTGCAGGCGCGCATCGCCGACCCGGCACATAAATTACCGAAAACCTATTGGGTGCAAGTCGAAGGTATGGTGGATGACACCGCTCTGACGCAGCTTCGCCATGGCATAGAACTGGGCGGGATCATGACCAAACCCGCGCAAGCGCGGCTCATGGACGAGCCGGTCGGCATTTGGTCTCGTGAGCCGCCAATTCGCTTTCGTAAAGCGATTCCCACCACTTGGATCGAATTGATCCTGCGGGAGGGCAAGAACCGTCAGGTGCGTCGAATGACGGCGAAAACCGGTTTCCCGACGCTACGATTGATCCGCGCTGCGATCGGCCCTTGGGAACTGGGAAGCCTGCAATCAGGGCAGTGGTGTGAGGCCGCAGGTCAGCTTTAAATCCGGCTGCTGCGTTATCCTTTGCACCCCCTACGTTTTTTTCAGCACTTACGGCATGACTATCCAACAACGCGCAGCATGGCTGATTCTCTTGGCAGCCGCGGCACTGAATGTCGCTGCAGCGTCCAGCAAGATCACGCTAAGCGCCGGAATGCATCTGATCCAGGCAGAGGTGATGAATACACAGCAGGGCCGCATGAAGGGTCTGATGAATCGCAAATCGATGGGCGCAAACGAGGGCATGCTCTTCAGTTTTCCCGAGGCTGAGCGTCATTGCATGTGGATGAAAAACACCGATCTGCCACTGTCAGTGGCCTTTATCGATGAACAGGGCATCGTGGTGAACATCGAAGACATGACCCCGCATACCGAGAATCCGCACTGTGCGGCGAAGGCTGTGCCTTATGCGCTTGAAATGCACCAAGGCTGGTTTGCGGCCCGCGGTATCAAACCCGGGTTTGCGATCACGGGCATCGAACAAGCGCCGATGCCGCGTTAAAACAAAAGAGCCCTTTCGGGCTCTTTTGTTTATTGCCGCTTTTTTGTCTTAGTCGCGCTCGCCCGCAAACGCCATCAGCAGATGCAAGAGACTGGTGAACAAGTTGTAAATGTCCAGATAGATCGCCATCGTGGCCATTACATAGTTCGTTTCACCGCCGGTTACCACTCGGCTGACGTCGTAAAGGATAAAAGCCGAGAACAGGAACACGCAGACTGCCGAAATCGTCAGCGCGAGGGCGGGAATCTGAAAGAACAGATTGGCCAGGACCGCAAGCACGACGACGACCAGGCCGATGAACAAAAACTTGCCCATGAAACTGAAGTCGCGTTTGCTCACCGTCGCGATGCCCGCCATCACGGCGAAAATAACGCCGGTGCCACCTGCCGCGAGGGCAATCAGCTGCCCGCCGTTACGCAGACCGGCGGCGACTTGGAGCAGAGGCCCAAGGAAGACGCCCATGATGAAGGTAAAGCCCAAAAGCAGGGCGACGCCCCAGATGCTGTTTCGCATCTTGGTTACGCCGAACAGAAGACCCAGGGCTACGGCAAACATCAAAAGCGGGCCCATGATCGGGTTCGCGCGCAAAAAGGCAAAGTCCATGCTTACGCCGACAAAAGCACCGATCACCGTCGGAACCATGGTCAGCGCCAACATGAGATAGGTATTGCGCAGGACGGCATTCTGACGCTGTGCGACGTCGGCGTATGCCGGGCCGCCTACACCGGAAACCGGTCGTAATTCAGGTTGCATGTATTACTCTCCTCTGAAGGTCCTTCTACAACGCCGTTTAGATGGCGCCATAAACCGAAGGTTCAAGCGCGCAGTATAGCGGGCGGCGAGTTTTAGGGCGGTCGCAGCTATAATTGGTCCGCGCAGAAGTGTGGCCGAGTGGTTTAAGGCACTGGTCTTGACAATCAACGGGGCTTTGACCGTTGATTGCGGCGGAGGCTAATGCGGCGCACGCCGCGTTATGCCGGAGGCAAAACCAGCGATCGGAATTGGAAGTGTGGCCGAGTGGTTTAAGGCACTGGTCTTGAAAACCAGCGACGGGCAACCGTCCGTGAGTTCGAATCTCACCGCTTCCGCCAAACGCTTTGCGTTTGGCAAAGCGAGCGACAGAACTGCTTCTGTCGCGTGTGTGATTCGAAGAGCGTGGCGATGCCAAGGGCCGTCACGCCGGGGTCGCGGAACGTGACCGAATCTCAATTAAGCGGGTTCGAATGGGCTCGGACAGAGCCTCGCCCGTCCAAGCGGCTCGGCTGTGCGCGTCGGGCTCTCGCGGAGGCTCGCCCGTTCGGCCGGCGAGATATGCGCAGATACATCTTCGAAACCCCGGCCAAACTCTCGAAACCCCGCTCGAACTTTCGCTTCCGCCAAGATTGGATTGATCCGCGTTCGCGGTTAAACGTAGCGTTCCAGTTCGAATACTTCCGCGTAGGGGAGCGCGCTCCCCGCTTTGCGGGCAGCGTCACGGTTCACGTTGAGGATTCGCTCGTCGAACCCGATATTGCGGCTATTGAGATTGCGTTCATGCTGCGAGCGGTGCATGCGCAGCAGTCGGCCTTTCCACAGAGCGTCCTGTTCGCCGAAGAACATATAAAGATCCGGCCGCATGCTCAGGGTCTTTGCATCGAGGTTCAGACATGCCCAAAGCTGAAGGCCTTCCTTCAACGCGATGGCACGGAAGCTTTCATAAGTGCGCCGATGCGTCCGGTTGCTATCGTTGCCGTGCGGTAAAAAAACGAGCTCGGGCCGAAGCGATAGCAAGTGCTCGCGCAGCCGTTTCTCATCGCTCGCGTCTTCGCCGCGCTCCCATAAACGCAAGAAGGAAAGGCGGTCCGGAGGCAAGCCGAAGTAAGCACAGCTCGCGCGCTGCTCTGCTTCGCGCAGACAGGTCTTTTCTTCCTCGCTGCGCATTCCTTGCCAGCCGTCTTCCACCCCACTTGCACCCGAGGTCAAGACGCAGACATGAATTTCATGTCCGTGTTCATGCATAAAGCGCATTGATACTGCAATGGCATCGAAATCGTCTGGGTGAGGAGCGAGTACAAGAACGCGAAGCGCACGAGATGAAAACAACGCATCGAATTCGAGCGGCCTTGTGTCTGGAATGCTTAGCATAGTGTTGTCATCGGTTGTGAGGTGCCGCAGGCGCCATTAAAAATTCTGGACTACATTTTATGATCCAAGTGTCAAAAGTTTCGACACTTATTCATCCGCACTTATCTTTTAGGATTATTTTTGTGCGCAACTTCTCTAGGCGCGTATTTCGCTCGGTATAGTGACACTCAAATACGATGGGAGGAGTGTCATGAACAGTCGCAAATATTTGGCGTGGGTGATGGGGCTGGCGTTCGTTTATAGCAGCGCTGCGTTTCCCGCTTTCACTAACCTGTACGTATTCGGCGATAGCTTGTCCGATAGCGGCAATGCGGTTATTCAATACAACGCGGCACCGTTTGTGCCGGGCGTTACCGAAATTCCAAACCCGTCGACCGCAGTGCCCGGCGGCGCAGGCTACTACCAGAACCGCAATACGAACGGGCCCAACTACGCCGACCAGCTTGCTGCGCTGCTTGGTACCGGACCACTCACTGCTTCCTTGCAGGGCGGTAACAACTACGCTTATGCGGGTGCACGCACGCATTACCATCTGTTTGCGCCGGCTGGTGCAGCGCATCTCGGAATGAGCCAACAAGTGGCGGCATACCTGGGGGCAAATCCCGTGGCGGATTCCGACGCCTTATATGTCGTTTTCGGCGGTGCGAACAACTTGAACGACATTCTCATGGGTGCCGATGCGTTTGGCAACGCGCCGCGTTCCATCGAAGACACGGTGAACGATCTCGCCGGCATGATCATGGCCCTGCATGCCGCGGGGGCAGAGCATATCCTCGTTCCGAATGCGCCTAATATCGGCGCGACGCCGGTCATCGGTGCGCTGGGTCCCGAGGCCATCGCCGCGGCAACGTTCATTACGCAGATCTTCAATCAAGCCCTTGCCAGCATGCTCGAAGCCTTGCCTTTTGAAACGACCTTGCTGGACACCTATGGAGCCTTCGAGAGCCTTATCGCCAATGCAGCTGCGTTAGGCATCACGAACACGACGGAGCCATGCTTCGCCGGCGACTATGTCTTCCCGCAAGGTGGACCCGTGTGTGCCGATCCTTCCCAATATTTGTTTTGGGATGCGATTCACCCGACCTACCAAGTGCATAGCGTGCTTGCACAACTGGCCGCCGATGCGGTCACGATCGCGCAGGTACCGGAACCCTCCGCGCTTCTGCTCATGGTGAGTGCGCTCTTCGGCTTGTGGTTCGTGCGCCGCCGAAGCTGAGCGAATACCGTCGTGACAAAAATG
This sequence comes from Burkholderiales bacterium, assembly GCA_035273665.1. Taxonomy (GTDB): domain Bacteria; phylum Pseudomonadota; class Gammaproteobacteria; order Burkholderiales; family SG8-39; genus DATEEW01. The sequence continues at coordinate 5,977 of DATEOW010000176.1, forward strand.
CCGGCGTCCCGCCGGCATTTTTTATTCACCGCTTCCGATCGGCTCGTTAGGTCTTCGTCACCGCTTCCGATCGGCTCGTTAGGTCTTCGCAACGGCGCAGGAGCAGCGACCGTTCCGAAACGGCACGATAGCAAGCGCTGATGACAAGGAACGCATCGACGGTGCGTGATGTCGTGGGAGTGTCGAATCAAACCACTCAATGACGTTGACGTTTGCTCGCGCGGCTCTCGCATGATCTCCCGCGCGCGAATCTCTTCGATGCTGTCGTCTCGCACTAACGAATTCGATCGATGCAATTTCCCTTACACGCACGAGGGATGCGCTTCCGACATGACAAAGGCATATGTCTAAACAGCCCGACAGAGAAATTCGTTTTTTGTAAAAAAATGTCCTCATGCGGAGGAATTTAGCAATGCATCCGATGCGTTCGTTGCGTTACTGTCTCGACCACTTGCTCGGGATTCAGTGAATGCAAGGGTAGCTGCGAATTGATGCTTCTCAAGCGCGGCCGTCGTTATGACGACTGCGTGGCTTCTAGCCTGGCCTGCAAGGCCGGCACCGTATCACTCTCTTGTTGTCCCTGGCGAGTCACACACAGATGTTGACCGCGCGCACGCTGACTCGCACAGCGATAACTCAAGCGCATGGACGCGGCGATTAAAGCGAGAACGCAAAGGAGAAAGTAATGAGTGAAACGCTGAACAAGCTCGCAGGCGATATCGCCGAACGCCCATACTATAAAAACACGTGGCGAGTGTTGTTGAGAAACGCTCTTCAGTTGGTTACCAGTTTTACGTTTTTGATCGTGCCGGCCGCGGCATCGTCTCAGACGCAAGTGCCATCTGTAGGGCCATCATCGGCGGCCGCCAGTACCTGGGAACGCCGTCAGTACAAAACCACGCAGCACGGGCAAGGCAAGCACTCAAGGTCGGTCTATGTTCCCAAACTCAAAGCGACCCTGATCAGCGGGGGCGATCGTGCGACCGCCGGCATCTCCACGCAAAACTACAATAACGAATGGTTGAAGCTCAGCTTCAACCCCGTGACGCTCGAGCCGAAATTGGAAACCTATCTCGGTTATTGGGAAGTGCCCGCGAACAAAATGCGGCCTTTCCATCCCGACCAGCAGATGAACATTCTGCTGCCTAACGGTAATGTATTCGCTCCCGCCGGTTGGACGCCCGAGGCGCCGCCATCACCTTTCGCTGCGGACGAATGGCAGAAGCGCGGTCTGGTCCCCATCGACGATAAGGCGTGGGAGCTCGATCCGCTTACCAAAACATTTACCCCGCGTACGACCTTTCCGTATATCGACGGTATCGCTTACTCGCGCGGGACGCACAACAAGCTGAAAGGCGAAATCCTGTACGCGGTCGACCAGAAATTGCGCATTCAGAAACTTTCGGACGGTTCGAGCCGCGACATCGGGATCGTATCGAGTGGCATGTCTATGAAGGCGGCCGTATGGATACCCGGCACCAACAAGTATCAGGTGTACGGATGGGTGCGCACCAAAGGGGAGAAATCGCCGGCGCAAGTATGGCTGTTCGATGCCGATACCAATGCCTTCCAGCATAAACATACCTTCGACTTTCATATGTATTCGGACTCCATGCCGACGGAAATCCCCGGTCTCGGCGCGCTATTGTTTTCGGGCGATGTCACGACGATGGGGTTGGTACAGCCCAATGCAAATCAGTATGCGCAAGACTCAGTGATCGTCGGATGGGATTTCACCGTTCATTCCGGCCCGCCGAAGCCCGTACTGGCTGACGCTACCAGCGCCAATCCGAGCAACGGCCAGAAGTTCAAGCCGAATCTCGTAGGCTATGACGAGCTGACCGATCAAGTGTGGGCGCGCTATACCGTTGCAGTCGACTACAAAGCGAACTCGCACATCTTGGCGGTTTATAAAGTGCCGCGTGGCGCAGCGCCGCCACCGCCGCCGCCTTCGCTGCCGCCGGCAGACGAACCGCCGGTCGAAGAACCACCAGTGGTCGAACCGGAAGAGCCTTCAATTCCGCCTGTTGTTGTACCGCCAGTCCAAGCCGGCCAAATCTACGAGTTGAACAACTCGGACATCGCCAACACCGTGTCGAAGCAGCCGTTGATTAACGCGGGCATCCTGAATCCTGACGGCAGTATGGGTGCATTCAAAAGCTTGGATCAGCTGTTCTATTACTCGGGCATGGCCAAACGTGGGCAGCGCGTGTACTTCTTCGGTAGCGGCGGCGCCGGGGCATTCGGAGGCAACAGTGTCGTGTGGTACGACCTGCTCACGCAGCAAACCGGTTACGAAGTTCTACCCTCAAACCAGGTGCATATCTATAAGAAAGGCCGCAAGCACACCACCGGGCCTTATGCCGGTCGTAGCGACGATACCGATTTTGCGGCACTGCTTTCTACCGAAAAGCATTACAACCGCGACGGCACGCCCGCTGCGCCGCATGCCTATCGACAGTTCCACAATATCCTAGGCACCCTGACGCAGATAGGCAGCGCCAATATCTTCTACAACGATAGTGGCATTGCGAATGTCGTCAATAAAATCGTCAACGGCAAATGGGTTCGTTCAACACCGATGATCGCTCACAGCACGAGTGACGACCATTTGGTCGTCGTCGACGAGCGCAACGGCTATGCCTATGTCGGTGCACGCGATGGCATCTATCGTCGATATCCGGACGGCAAATCGGACAAGTTCCATTCCGACAGCAACTATCAGCACCTGCTGGCCCCCGCGGGCATCGATCCGATCCATAACGTGCTCGTTCGCATGTCCGAGTATCCCAACTATGGGTACAACGGTACGAAGGAAAGTGGTGAGTTGGTTACTTACGATCTCGCCACGGGCAAGCGGACCATCGCCAAAATTATCGGCGATACGCAAGTGCTCGATATGTTCGGCAGTACATCGCAAACGCCTGCTTATATGCGTAAGGCCTCGCCCATGGAATGGATCCCCGAGTGGAATGCCTTCGGCGTTCTTCTGCCGGACGATACTTTCTATAGCCTGAAAATGGTGGACGCAAAAACCTGGGAACTGAAAGCGCGCTACGGAAACACCGGGCTGGTGCAGCTCGCGCAGGGTCAGGGCACGCTTAACGCCTACTGGAGCCGCGCGAAGTACAGCCCGGAGTTGGGTGGCATGGTGTTCTTCGGCAATCCCACGCTGCGAGCAAAAGTGCTGGTGACAAAGGGTACGAAGTAGTTGTCAGTTGATTGAACCGCGGATTGAACCGCGGATTAAAGCGCGGTGAAAGCCGCGTGAAGAATAAAAATGCCTCCCTTGTGGAGGCATTTTTATTTCCTGCTTGAGAGCGCTATGCAGCGCCGGTCTGTGAGATCGCCTCTGCCAAGGCCTCGATCACTCTGCCTTGCTCAGATTCGGTCAAACCCACCCACATTGGCAAACGCAGCAAACGGTCGGACTGCTTGTCGGTCGTCGTCATTCCGCCGTGCACGCGGCAGTACCGCCCTCCGGCGGGGGACGAATGCAAAGGCACGTAATGGAAGACCGGATGTATTGCTTGTTGCCGAAATTTCGAGAGGACAGCTTCGCGATCAACGCCGTGGCCGAGCAAAACGTAATACATATGTGCGTTGTGCTGACAGTGGGCGGGGACAATGGGGCGGCGCAACGCGCCTCGCGCTTCAAGCGATGCCAAAGCCGAATGATAGCGGTCCCAAATTTCTAAGCGGCTGCGGGTGATCGATTCGGCTTCTTCAAGTTGTGCCCATAAAAACGCTGCAACCAATTCGCCGGGCAGGAAGGAGGACCCCACATCCTGCCAAGTATATTTATCGACTTCACCCCGGAAAAAACGACTTCGATCCGTACCCTTTTCTCGAATGATTTCCGCACGCGGGACGAAGGACGGTCGGTTAACGAGTAGGGCGCCTCCTTCCCCCGAAATCACATTTTTCGTTTCATGGAAGCTGAAAGTGCCGAAATCGCCCATGCTTCCCAAAGCTTTTTTCTTGTAGTACGCCATCACGCCTTGAGCGGCATCTTCGACGACGCTCAGCCCATGGCGATGGGCAACCTCGAGGATCGGGTCCATCTCGCAAGCCACTCCGGCGTAATGAACCGCAACGATCGCTTTGGTGCGAGATGTGATTGCGTCCTCGATCAGGTTTTCATCGAGATTCAGCGTGTCTTCGCGGATATCCACAAAAACAGGGACGCCCCCGCGCAATACGAAGGCATTGGCAGTCGACACGAAGGTATACGACGGCATGATCACTTCGTCGCCCGGCTTGATGTCGAGCAGCAGCGCGGCCATTTCGAGCGCAGCGGTGCAAGAATGCGTCAGTAAAGCCTTTTCGCATCCCGTGCGTGTTTCGATCCACCGGTTACAACGTTTCGTGAAAGGCCCATCGCCCGCCAGCATGTTTCCAAGCTTTGCTTCGGCGATGTAATGGAGCTCCTTGCCGGTCAGGTGCGGGCGGTTGAAAGGTATTTTTTCGTCGCTCACTTCGAGATGTCCTCTTGAGGAAGCGTCGCATTGCGGTGTATCAACGCTTTAAAAAAATGGGTGCAACCGCCTATCACGGCCACGACCACGCGATTCAAATAAATGAGAAAGGCGAGCAATACCGCATCGCCGGCCGCTATGCCGATCATGGCAAAAAACCACACGAGCACCCCTTCTCGCACGCCCACACCCCCGAGGGAGATCGGGACGAGTGTCGATAGATATACGATGGGCACCACGAAGAGATAAAAAGTGAACGGCACCTGTATGCCCAAGACCGAGCCGAAATAATAAAAAATAAAAATCTCGGCGCCTTGAAAGGCGATGCTCAACAGCAGTGTCATTGATGCCAAACGAGGAGGGAAGGATCTCGCTATTGCCGCGATTTTTTGCACGAAAAGAACGAGCCTGGCGACATAGCCGCGTTCCGATCTCAAGCCCCCAACCCATCCTGCGCCGTGTAAGGAAGCGTATGCAGCCAGTGGAACGCCGACTGCAATAATTGGCGAAAGGAAGAGCACTGCGCGCCCCAACTCCTCTTTCAAGGGGGGAGAAAGCGTGATCGCTCCTAGTGTTCCGATCAGCGCGATGCTCCAGAGCCCGAAGCTGCGCTCGATCGCAACAGACGCCGCAACCGCAGCGGTTCCCCGATCGGTTTCGAGCCGCGTCAACGCGACCCGCACGAGGTCGCCGCCTAACACGCCCGGAAGCATTACGCCGTAAAAGTTGCCGGCGAGATAAAAACGCAGCGCGTCGGACCGTCGGATTGTTATGCCCAGAAATTCGAGAATCGAATACCAGCGAGTCGCCGCCAAAACAACGCCTACGAGCAGTACGACGGGGCCGGGCCACAAAGAGAATACGACACCCGATTCGAACAACCCATGGACCGTCTCCCAGTCGATGAATCGAATAAGATAAAAGAGCAGTGAAAACGACAACACTGTTTGAAGCATGCGAAGCCACAGCTTGCCGGAAGAACGCATGGACGAACTCAAGGAAGCGCCAACAGCGCTTTTAGGCGGAGGAGGTCGGGCTGCGAGGAGAGTAGGTCGTAATGCTCGCGAATCTTCTCGTCTTCCCACTCCCACCATCTCAGTTGCAGCAGAAGATCGATGATCTCGGGGTTGAACCGCGTTTTGACGGGCCTGGCGGGCGCTCCTGTGACAACCGTATAAGGCGGTACGTTTTTTGTCACGACCGAGTTAGCGCCGACTACAGCGCCGTCTCCAATCGTGACGCCTCGGCGTATCGAAACCCCAGCGGCGATCCAAACATCATGGCCGATGGTCAGCGGTTCGCTGAAGCGGTCATAAGCGATGGATTCTCCAGCGGGGCGGAGCTGATCGTGCTCGTTATAAAGAAAAGAATGTTGAACGATGCGCCGGTAGTCATGATCCGGAGCCCCGATGCTGACGTTCCACGATATCGCGCAGAAGGAGCCGATATTCGCGTGCATCAGCACGGTGTTCATCCCAGTGTAACTATGGCGCCCCATTCGCGCGTGAAGGAGATGATTGTTTCTGTCGATCCGCGCGCGTTTAGCAATGTCGCTATGATCGACGCGAGAGAAATTACCT
>DATEOW010000177.1:0-4891 GCA_035273665.1 Burkholderiales bacterium
GTCGGCATTGCGTCGTGAATTGCCAAGTTGCCCATATTCATCGAATATCTTAGCCAGATCGGCGGCTTTCATTCCCACGCCGGTGTCCGCCACGCAAATCAGCACTTGCCCTTCGGATCCCAACTTGGCGGATACGGTCACTCCGCCATTAGTGGTGAATTTGATGGCATTAGTGACAAGATTGCTCAGGACTCGAATGAGTTTCACGCGATCGGTTAGTAACCGTAGCGGAGGCGAGGGGGCCTCAACACTGAGTTGCAGACCTTTTGCTTGGGCAAGGAGTAACAGGCGCTCTCGTTCGCCGAGAAGCAGTTCGTTCAGTGAAAATTCGGTTTTGCTCACACTGACGCCACCTGCATCGAGTGAAGAAATATCAACTAACGCGGATGCGAAATCCGATAGTGATCGAGTATTACGCTGTAGCCGCTTCGCTAAATCGGGCAGCTGTGAGATGACGACAGGGTTGTCGGCGCTGTGCTGGATGATGTTCGCGATCATGTCGATCGCGGCCAAGGGCGTGCGGATGTCATGCGAAACGGCGGCGAGCAATTGCGTCTTGCGGCCGCTCGCTTCCTCTGCGGTTCGACGCAAGCTGTCCAGCTCATCATTCTGATCGATCAACGATTGACGTTGCGCCGCAAGACGGTTTGCGGCAACGATCCAGACATGACAAAGTCCTGCCGAAAGTATCAGCGCGCCGGCTGACAACACACGGTTGATGAAATAGGGCTCGTCGATCGAAAAACCACCTGCGCCGATTTGCACCGCGTATGCCGCAAAGGTGACGCACACCAGGCCCGCAGCGAGGGCCCACAGCAAGCGCCGATTCCTGGCTACCGCCGCCAAGACCAGCGGCACGCCATAAACGGCCGATACGTCAAGCTCGACCCAAGTTATCCAATCGACGGTCGCCTCCAACACTGCGACCAGCACCGCGAGCGTTCCAGCGAGCGGGATGCGCCGGTCGAGGGCCAGGTCAAAAAACCTTGTGCGCTGCCGTCGATCCATTGCCTTGAACATTGCCTTATTGCGATGCCGTTAGTCGATTATGCACCCTGCCGACCATGATCGGGCGCAGGCGAAAGACTCGCAATCGAACCTTCAACGCGGGCATTGACGATGAGATAGCGGCACCTAACGCAGCGAGCAGAGTTAAGATCCTGCGATGGAATTGTTCCCCGACAATTGGTCTGTGATTTTCGCGCCAGAGACGCCTCTTCTAGAACTGATCGTGCGCGGGACGGTTTTGTATTTCGCGATTCTGATTTTGGTCCGTGTGATGCCACGTCGTACCGGAGGCGAGTTGGCGACGATGGATCTTGTTTTCGTGCTGCTGATTGCCGAAGCGGCGGCACACGCACTGGGCGGGTATTCCGCGGTGGCCGATGGTTTAATCGTCATCGCCACGCTGATGGGTTGGAACTACTTACTGAACTTTCTGAGCTTTTATTCGCCCACCATCGAGCGATTGGTTTCTGCGCAACCTTTGCAGATAGTGCGCAATGGGCGTCTGCTCCGCCGAAATATGCGCAAGGAATTCCTGACGGAGGAGGAGCTGATGGAACGTCTTCGTCAAGACGGCGTAGAGAATATTGCGGATATCAAAGCCGCTTACGTCGAGAGCGAGGGAAACATTTCAATAATCAAAAAACGGACACAAACTGGCGCAACAGGATCTAAAGATTAACCTGCGCGTCGAGTTTCACCGAACATCCCCAGAGAAGCGCAGCCCTGAACCACATGGGCCCAATGGCGCCACAGTCTCCATGTCCGGAGGTTCCGGCGAAAGCTACAACCAGCGCCGGACCCGGGACGCATATTCCATGTAGTCGGTACCATGAATTTTCTTAAGATGCTGCTCTTCCAATCGCACTTGCACCTGCATCAAAACTTCTCCCACAGCCAGCAGCGCGAAGGTTGCGGCGGCCGGGAACACAAGGAAGAGACCTAACAAATTGATGCGCATCGCAAGGAAGATTGGATTGCGCGAAACGGCGAAGAGCCCTCGTTGCACCAGGGTGGTGGGACGCTCAGCGTCTATTCCAATCCGCCATGAGTCTCCCATCTGCGTTTGAGCAATCAATAACCAGATCAGTGAAACGGTGAGTAGAAGCCATCCTATTACCGAAGCGGTCTTCGAACGCACGACGTCATACCCCCCAAGCCAGCGTGAGGCGTCGCCGCTGAAGGCGATGGTGAGGACAACAACGGCGCAACCGATCACAACGACTTTGAACGCCCGGCCGACATAGCCATACGCGTCGTCGCCCGAGCTTAAGACGAACGGATTGACGCCAGTTCGCCGATACACCATGAGCGATCGCCACACAAACGCCGAGGCAAAGTAGCCCAGAAAAAAAGTCACTAAGAAAATGGGTTCGGAGGTGTGCAACGTCATAGGTGCTTTACGGTCCGCGGCCTCGCCCAGACGGTATCAAATAACAGGCTCAGACTCGGTAACCGAGCACATGGAGAACCGCTTGTGTGATGTGCTCAATGCTCTGTACGGTGACCGCTTTAGCCGTGGGTCGTCCCTCTAATAACTCCAATTTCGGGATAAGGGCACGCTGAACGACCCGTATCCAAATGATGTGAGAATTGGCGCACCTATAACCCATTGATCTCAGATAATTTTAGCAAAACCACCGCACAATTTCTCGATAAATTCTCGCAACTGAAATCGTGACGTAGCATGCGTTTATCTTATTACTGTGAGCGGCCTTTCGGGTTGCCGCTTGCAGCGCGCCCACGATAAGCGGAAAGTAACATAGCTTTCGTAATTTCCAAGAGGAGGCGCCCTCGTGGAAGACACCGCTACCGCCGATAGCACTTCGGGCTGGCCCCCTCTGGCTGAGTGGCCCACGTTTACGGAAGCGTTCCTTGAAGGCGATCGCCTAGAGCAATACCTGCAGCGCAAGCGAGGCGTCCACCTCTATTACGAGGGTGCCGCCGATAACCGCATCAGGGAATCCGCCGGCGTCAGCCGTCATCAGATCTACCGCTTAATCACCGAGCGCTGCCTCGTCCAGGCACCGGATGGCCGGATATGCGGTTGGAGAGGGTTAATCCCGTTTCAGCGGCAACGCAAATGGGTTCGTACGAAACCCCTCACTCCGACGGTTAACGGAAAAGGCCTGAGCGGCGCGCTCTCCTTGCTGCTCGGTCTGCATCCCGAACTCAAAATCGCCTTCGACAAGCGGATCGTGAGGGGCCAGCGCACCGAGTCCCTCGGCAGGAAAAACAACCAACCCCAGGACCATTGGACATGGTTTTTGAAGCAATGCAGAAAGCTTGGCCTGGAAGCCAGGCGGGAATGGCCCTTTAACACCGAGCGTCGTGGATATATTGCGATCTGTCGGTATGTGAAGCGCGTTCTCGATGCCAACCCGGACAAGGCGGCTGCGGCCGTTGGAGGGCCGCAACTTAAAAAACAAATGTCCTCGGGAGATGGAGTCGATCGGCCTGCGTTCGATATCTTTGAGCGCGTAGAGATGGATGGGCACCACTTGGATGGCCGCTTTTGCGTGATGGTGCCGAGCCATACGGGAATCTGGGAGCCGCGCCTCGTTCACCGGCTATGGGTCATCGTAATTCTTGAGATCGTCTCTCGGGCGGTGCTTGGCTATTACTTTTCGCTCAACTTCGAACTAAAAAAAGAAGATGTCCTGAGCGCCATTCAAAATGCGCTTAGCCGTTGGACACCGCGTCCGATTAGTTTCGGTGATCATGCCTACAAGCCAAACGCCGGCTTCCCCTCGATGCTAGGGGATGATTTTGTTGGAGCCTGTTGGGATGAAACGAGTGTGGACGGGGCACTCGCGCAAAAGTGCCCCACCGTGGAAAAAGTACTCAACCAAGTCGTCGGCGCGCGCATCGTGTCCCCTTACAACAGCTTTGCCGTTCGACGCAGCATGAACGATCGGCCCTTCATCGAAACCTTCTTCAGGACTCTAAGCGAGCGTAGTCTTCACAAAATCAGCAATACAACTGGCGGACGCCCGGCGCAACGCAAAGGCACCAAACCCGAAGAGATCGCTGTGACGAGCCAATCTCAGATTGAGTAAGCCGAGGAACTCATCGAAACACTCATTGCGAACTACAACGCGACCTCCCATAGCGGCATTGGCCATCGGACGCCACTAGAGTATCTGGACTTTGTTGCCTCGCGGCGCGCCAAGCCAATCCGTCAGGCCGATCCCCATTTAGTCCAGACCCTTTTAAGCGTTAAAAAGCTGGTGAAAGTCAGAGGCGGCCTGAAAGTGCAGCGACGGCAATACGTGGAATTCTTCGGGGCACGTTATACCAACGATCTATTTGGCCAGTTTGATACCCTCGCCGGCAAAAAGATCTGGGTGATTTTAGAAGATAGGAATGATGCAAGGACAGTGAGAGCGCAAACCATGGAGGGTGCTGAACTTGGCATCCTCCGGGCTGCGCCACCTTGGCACGCGATGCCCCACAGTCTTTTTGTGCGTCAATCTATCCGAGCGCTCGATTCGAGGCGGCTAATTGATCTCGCAAACACGCGATGTGGGATTCAAACCTTCTTCGATTATTGCGGCAAGCATAAGGGCAAGCTGCCGCTACACCCCGCTTATCTTGAATTGCTGAGGATCCTAGGCAGGGGCGGCGGAAATATCGAATCCTTGGCGGAACGCTTTGGCCCCGCTGCCAATGAACTTGAAAATGCGCCACAACCAGCCGATGACGAGGCCGCACTACCTCCGAGGCATAAGACAGCTCAGCGATAGGAGGACCCATTGGACAATCAGATTCCTACCCGCATTCATCGCAAGCACCCGGTCATGACACGGGAGTACGCGGTCTGCACGCCGCCGATCTACGAGATGGCGGAAACACTGGGCAACTGGCTCGACGATCAGCATTCCGG
>DATEOW010000178.1:0-9333 GCA_035273665.1 Burkholderiales bacterium
TCGGATCGAAATCCTTCGATGCATCGACGCCACCGCTGCGTTCTCTGATATGCAAGGGCGGCGTGCGGCCCCCTGCACCCAGTTCGACTGCCACCGGCAACGGATTGCCCTCCGACAAGACTCTGACTGCGGGAGACACGATATTGGTCGTGCTGAGATTTGCGATAGCACTCGATACGGCGGGGCGAAATTCGTCCACCTGACCGTCGACCTCTACCGCATTCCCCACGGCAACCTTCGGGGCGGCTTGTGTGAACACAAAAATGGCTTCGGAAGTTGCCTCGTCCTGGTCCGGCGAGTGATCCTGCATATAGAAACCATTCGTGCGCACCGCGGTAACGATCCCGCGAACAGCCGTAACCCACTCGCCCTTGAAGGGCGAAACATGCGTCCGTCCCTGGATGTCGTGAATGCGTAATTCGCTGCTATATGCCTGAGATAGCCAAAGGCAGCCCCCGGCGAAGAGCGCAAGATATAATCCTGCCATTCGCGCCAACGACATTGGGCGCTTTATTTTTTTATCCGTCGGGAATATGGAACTCGCCAAAAGCTTCGATCCTCACGCAATCGAGAAACACTGGTATCCCCTATGGGAAAGCCGGGGCTATTTTGCCGCCGGTTACGAACCCGGCAAACAAGCTTATTGTATTTTGCTGCCCCCGCCGAATGTGACGGGCACTTTGCATATGGGCCACGCGTTTCAGCATACGCTGATGGATGCGCTCACGCGCTATCACCGCATGATGGGTTTGAACACGCTATGGCAGCCCGGGACAGATCACGCCGGCATCGCAACGCAGATCGTCGTTGAGCGCCAACTCGAAGCTGAAAAACTTTCTCGCCACGATTTAGGCCGGGAAAAGTTCGTCGAACGTGTCTGGGAATGGAAGGAAGAGTCCGGCTCTACCATTACACGGCAAATGCGGCGAATGGGCGCTTCCTGTGATTGGTCGCGCGAACGCTTCACGATGGACGAAGGCCTATCGCGCACGGTCACCGATATTTTTGTGCGCATGTACCACGAAGGTTTGATCTACCGCGGCAAGCGTCTGGTCAACTGGGATCCCAAATTGGGTACGGCGGTTTCGGACCTCGAAGTCATTTCCGAGGAAGAGAACGGCAGCCTATGGCATCTGCGCTATCCGCTGGTGAAGGGCAAAGGCCATCTAGTCGTCGCGACAACGCGCCCGGAAACGATGTTGGGGGACGTTGCAGTCGCCGTACACCCGGAGGATGAGCGCTACAAGAATCTGATCGGCAGCGAAGTTGAATTGCCGCTCACAGGACGGCGCATTCCCATTATTGCGGATGAATACGTGGACCGCGAGTTCGGTACCGGCTGCGTGAAGATCACTCCCGCGCATGACTTTAACGACTGGCAGGTCGGTCAGCGCCACAAGCTCGCGGCAATCAATATCTTCACGCTCCAGGCGACCATCAACGACGAGGGACCGCAAGCCTACCGCGGACTGGATCGTTTTGAGGCCCGCAAACGCATCGTGGCAGATCTGGAGAGAGCCGGGGGATTAGAGAGCGTCAAGCCGCATAAGCTAATGGTGCCGCGTTCCGAACGCACTAATGAAATCGTTGAGCCGATGCTGAGCGATCAATGGTTCATGAAAATGGACATGTTGGCGCGCGATGGCCTCGCCGCCACGCATGCCGAAGAAGGCGACCCGGATATTCGCTTCGTACCGGAAAACTGGCTCACCACTTACACGCAATGGCTCACCAACATCCAGGATTGGTGTATTTCACGCCAACTGTGGTGGGGCCATCGCATTCCTGCTTGGTATGACGAAGACGGTCGTGTCTATGTCGCGCACAATGAAGAGGATGCCAGACAGCTTTCCGGCGGCAAAACACTGCAACGCGACAACGACGTGCTCGATACTTGGTTTTCCTCCGCGCTATGGCCCTTCTCCACGCTCGACTGGACACCGGACTACCCGCAGAAGAGCAATCCCGCGCTCGATCAATACTTGCCCTCTTCCGTGCTCGTTACCGGGTTCGACATTATTTTCTTTTGGGTCGCGCGCATGGTCATGCTGACCAAACACATCACCGGCAAAGTGCCTTTCCGAGAAGTCTATGTGACCGGACTGGTACGCGACGCTGAAGGTCAGAAGATGTCGAAGTCGAAGGGCAACATTCTCGACCCGTTGGACATTATCGACGGCATCGAACTCGATGCGCTCGTCACGAAGCGCACGGTTGGGTTGATGAATCCAAAGCAAGCGGAGAGCATCGAGAAGACGACGCGCCGACAATTTCCGCAGGGCATCGCCTCCTACGGCACCGATGCGTTGCGCTTTACATTCGCCAGCCTCGCGACACATGGGCGCGACATCAAATTCGATATGGCGCGCTGTGAGGGCTATCGCAATTTCTGCAACAAGCTGTGGAATGCCACGCGTTTCGTGCTGATGAACACGCAGGACAAGGACTGCGGCCAGGATGAAGAAGCACCGTTGGAATTCTCCTTCGTCGATCGTTGGATCATCAGCCGCTTGCAGCGCACTGAGGCGGCGGTACATGAAGGATTTCGCGAATATCGCTTCGATATGGTGTCGCGAGCGATTTATGAATTCGTCTGGGATGAATACTGCGACTGGTATGTCGAACTGGCCAAGGTGCAGCTACAAGGCGGCAATGAGGCCCAGCAGCGTGCCACTCGCCGCACGCTCGTACGCGTCCTGGAGGCGACGCTAAGGCTTGCACATCCGATCATTCCCTTCATTACCGAAGAGCTATGGCAGCAGATCGTGCCGCTGACCGGGAACGCCGGCGACAGCATCATGCTCGCGGCATATCCACGCGCGCGAAGCGAGCGTCTCGATGAAGCGGCCGAGCGGGAAATGGAGCAACTCAAGGCGCTGACTGACGCCTGCCGCAATTTGCGCGGCGAAATGAATATTGGCCCCGGCCAGAAGGTACCTTTGCTGGCCGAAGGTAAAGCAGCGGAGCTGGAGCGGTTCTTTCCTTATATGCAGCTGCTTGCCCGCCTTTCCGAGACGAATGCAGTGGACCGCTTACCGGATGCCGATGCGCCCGTGTCAGTCGTAGGGACGACGCGCCTGATGCTGAAAATCGAGATCGATGTCGCTGCTGAGCGGGAGCGCTTGCGCAAAGAAGTCACGCGGCTCGAAAATGAAATTAACAAAGCGCAGGCCAAGCTCGGCAACGCCGGCTTTGTCGATCGTGCGCCCGCAGCTGTAGTGGGGCAAGAAAAGGAGCGCTTGGCGAACTTCGGCGCGACGCTGGAAAAAGTACGCGATCAACTCAATCGCCTGAAAGACTGAAGCGTAGTTGGTTCTAAGGACCGCCGCTTGCACGGCATGCAGCGATCCTCTGCATTGCCGTTGAGCGCGAGTCCGCATGCATCCAGCACTTCGCACCTTAAAGAATCCGAACTACCGAACTTTCTTTATCGGACAGTTCGTGTCGATCGTCGGCACCTGGCTGCAAACGATCGCGACCAGCTGGCTAGTTTACAAACTTACAGGCTCGGCTTTTCTCCTGGCGCTGACCGCCGGCGCACAACAGTTACCGGTATTGCTTTTTGCGCCGGTAGCGGGGGTATGGGCCGACCGCCTGGACCGTCGGCGCATGCTCATCATTACGCAGGCGCTTTCAGCCGCACAGGCCGGTTTGCTCGCGATATTGACCTTTCTCGGTTGGATTCAGGTTTGGCATCTCGTTTCCCTCGCGCTGCTTCTCGGCACGATCAACGCGTTCGAGACCTCCACGAGACAAGCATTCATCCTCGACATGGTGGGCGACAAACGGGAGCTACCGAACGCGATCGCGCTCAATTCACTGCTGTTCAACAGCGCGCGTTTCATTGGTCCCTCGATCGCAGGCCTGGTGCTCGCGGGTCTAGGCGAAGCCTGGTGTTTTCTGCTCAACAGTCTGTCCTTTGTCGCCATCCTGATGGCCTACCTTCGCATTCGCGTGCCCCCGCAGGTTCGAACCGGCAAGCATCAGCATTGGCTCAATGATTTGCGCGAAGGCGTGCACTACGCCTTCGGCTTCATCGGCACGCAGCGTCTGCTGATCCTGCTGGTGCTGCTCTCCATCGGCAGCGCCCCTTGGCAGCCGCTCATGCCGATTTTTGCCAGCGAAACTTTTGCGGGAGACTCGCGCACGCTCGGTTTCCTCATCGGCGCCGTGGGGGCCGGTGCCTTGCTCGGCACCGTCTTCCTTGCCTTGCGCAGCAGCTTGCGCGGCCTTGGCCGCGTGGTGGCCTTTACGACACTCCTTGCCGGCGCGGCACTGACACTTTTCGCGCTGTCCTATCACTTATGGCTTTCGGTTTTTCTACTGGCCATTTTTGGTTTCGGCTTGATTGCGACGGTGGCGGCAACGAACACCCTGTTGCAAACGATCGCCGATGAAGACAAGCGTGGGCGCGTCGTTAGTCTCTACGTCATGTGTTTCCTCGGCATGTCACCGATCGGAAATTTCCTCGCCGGCTCATTGGCCGAAACGATTGGCGCTCATAACGCTCTCCTTTGTTGCGGTCTGCTGATTTGTGGAACTGCGCTGTGGTTTGCACGAGGATTGCCGGTATGGCGCGAAGCGGTTCGCCTCGCGCATGCCAGTCAGGAAGTCGTGACGCAGTTGCCGGCGAAATCCTAAATTGCGCCGGATTCGATTGCGGTGACAACTTCGGTTGCGGTGACGACATATCGAAGCGGGCCGCCTGGCCGCAAGGCATCGAAGGGATAGCAGGTCACCAGCGTCAAGCGCGTCAAGCCATCGGGCCGCAGCGCGCGCAAATCGCGCTTGTCGACGACCTGCCCCTCTGTCATGACATAGGTGCGCATTCGACCTTCCGCTGTTTGTACGATGACCTTGTCGCCCTGCCGCAGGCGCCGCAAAAATTCGAAATGGGTATCCCGATGGGCCGAAATGACACTGTTGCCCGGCATACCCGGGACCGCAGTCCCGTAAATATGTCCGGGCCCGAAGGCCATGGTGCGACCCGATGCGCCGGCGAGCACAAAGACATCGACTTGTAAGCGCGGTACGAGCAAGCGCCCCACCGGCCAGGTATCCGCCCATGGCCAAGGCCGCACTTCCTTCTGCCCGGCGAGCGCCTTCTCCCAGGCACTGCGGATCAGGTATTGGGCAAGCTTTGCCTTGGCATGGATATATGCGCCCTGCCCAAAATGCCACAACGAGAGTGCGATCAAACCCGCGATGGCCCAATGCATTCGATACAGACGGCGTGTGCTCATACGGCGACTCCCCGCATACGCCGCCCTTGAAGTAGCGTAAGAACCGACGCGACCGCCAAAGCCAGCAAGCCGAGGAAGAGATGCCATTGCGCTGCTGTCGCTGTTTGTGGCAATTCGCCAAATACGCTTTCCTCTACCCAGCCCTCCGGCAAGTGCGTCGGCATCGCACCAGATCGCAGAGGCAATCCGGCCGTCCGCGCGGGCTTTAATTCCACAGCGACAAGGCTCGTATGTTTGCTCACCAAACCGTGTTGCAGAGCGATCTCGACGACGCCTTTACGCACATCGTCGGCGTTCGCCCCGCCGCGTTCTGTGTCGAGTAGCGCAGCAATTTTCGAGCGGGCCCAAAGCTTCGCGACGCCCTCAGAAGCCTTGGCATGCCGCAAACTCAATTGCGTCTCCCAAGGTTGCCCGTTGCGTTCGCCGCTTACCCGTACTTGCTGCACATCGATGGGTAGTTTGACGCTTACCATCAGCGGCTCGCCCGCGTACAGATCAGGCACTTTGGCCGGCCATGCTTCGGCGCCCGCAGGCCAATCGATCTTGATGTTCTTCAAAACGGGGGCTTCCAACTTGTTGAACAAAGCGCCCATCTTTTGCGCCACCTCGTTGACATTGCCGATGTAAGTGAAGCTGCCACGCCCGGTTTCCGCTGCCTTGCTCATGAAATAGCTGTTCGGCGCAGAGCCGATGCCAATGGTGAATAAACGGCTATCGCCGAGGCGCTCCCCAATCAGCTTGAACAAGGCCTCTTCGTTACCGACCGACCCATCGGTGAGGAAAATCACTTGGCGCAATACGCGAGGATCGTCGCTGCGATTCAAAGCAACCTCCAAGGCCGCCGCGATCTCGGTGCCACCATTCGCTTGCAGCCGGCTAACCCACGCGGCCGCACGTTCAAGCAACTGGGGTGTTGCCGGCAAGGCATTGGAAAAGAGCGGGCGCGTCACAGAATTGAATTCGATCACGTTAAAGCGGTCTTGAGCGTGCAGTCCTTTGAGCGCCAGAAGCAGCGCCTCCTTCGCTTGGACGATGGAGGTGCCATCCATCGAGCCCGAGGTGTCGATCACGAACACTACTTCTCGGGGCAAAGGCGCAACCGGCGTTTTGGCGTTGGGTGGCAACAACATCAGTTGCGCATACCGCTGACCTTGCAGAACCTGGTGAAATGCAGCTGCTTGTGGCGCGCTTCCGGCTGCGGGCGTCCAAATCAGTTCGAAATCGCGGTTTGCCGGCACCGTGTCCTGGCGGAGCCCAATTCGATAACCATGTTCGTCCTCCAACACCATATCGATGTCGTGGGTGGGGCTACGCACCGTTGCCAACGCTATTCCTGCATTCAACTGAATATCCATCTTTACCGGGTTGAAGGTGCCGGACCCGAGCGAGCGCGGCGACAGGACAGGAGGCGTGATGCGCGAGGCATCGGGAACCTGATCGGTGTTCGGGGACCAACCCGACATTTGGCTTTCCGCCGCGCCTTCGCTCAATGCGGTGCCGGGTATATACCGCGGTCCAACCACCATTGGAAAGCGAAGGGAAAAGCTGCCCTGGTCATAGCGCAGATTTTGTTGGTAGTCGATTTCCACAACAATGCTGTCATTCGGCGCGATATTCGCGACCGAACTGGTGAATATATTCGGACGCTCTTGCTCCACTAATGCCGCGCGTTGCCCGTTCTGTTTCGCCTGCTCATAGACTGCCTTTGCTTCCGCACGCTCTTTGATCTGTCCATGAATGACGCGCTCGCCGACCCGCATCCGCAACCCGTCCACTGCAGCGTTCTCGGGTAACGGAAACACGTAGACGCCTTCGTACCATTCAGGCCCCGGATTGGTGAAACGCTGGCGCACGTGCACACGCGCCACCATGCCGCTCACCTGCATAGACACTTCCGTCTCGAGCAACGGCGCCGCGTAGCTCACCCCGCTAGCGGCGGCTTTGAACAGCAAAGTGCCCGATCTGGCTTCGTCGCGCTGCATAGGCTGTAACTTGGCTTCCTCTGCGACTGCTGTCGTCGCCCAGCCAAGGAGCAAGGCGGCGACGACGAAGGCAAGACCAAGCAATGCACCTCCGACGACCAGCATGCTCAAGGTTTCGACAAAATCGGCCAAGCGCCCGTTATCCCGCGCCCGCGTACCATGCATCGCCATTGTTTTTCTCCATAACCCTTATTGGGATGAGAGCAATTTGAACGCGGCACAAAGGCGCTGCTGCGAAAAAGAAGAGGCGCAATACCGCCAAAATCTGGCGCGAAAATGGCTTTCCGCCCGGAAAAGAACTGCGGCCTCGAGCTGCGGTATAGTCGCCGCACTTCTTTCATCCCACTGCCTTCACTGACTTATGAGCCGCCGCATTGCCATTGTGGAAGACGACCCAGCCATTCGCGAAAATTTAGCCGACGTGTTGCGTCGCCAGCGCTATGAGGTCCATACCTATGCCGATCGGCCGCAAGCGCTCGCAGCGCTCAAGACGCGTCTTCCCGATTTGGCGATCGTCGATATCGGGTTGGGTAACGAAGTGGATGGCGGCTTTGCTTTGGTGCGCGAGCTGCGTGCCCTCTCCGAAACCTTGCCGATCATTTTTTTGACCGCTCGCGATAGCGATTTCGACATGGTGTCCGGCCTTCGCCTTGGCGCGGACGATTACCTCACCAAAGATGTGAGCATGCCTCACCTGCTCGCGCGGATCGCCGCGTTGTTCCGTCGGGTCGATGTGCTCGCCTCGCCCACTAGTCTTGAGGATGTGATTGACCGCGGGTCGCTTCAGCTTGATCTGAAACGAATGAAAGCAAGCTGGCGCGAACAAGCGGTCGATCTCACGTTGACGGAATTCTGGATGATTCACGCCCTCGTTAAATATCCCGGCCACGTCAAGAACCGCGATCAATTAATGTCCGAAGCAAATCTTGTGGTCGACGATGCGACGATTACCTCCCATATCAAACGCGTGAGAAAAAAATTCATCGCCGTGGATAAGAATTTTGACGCCATCGACACCGTGTATGGCATGGGCTATCGCTGGAACGTGGAATAGGCTCATCGATGAGCATCCGCACGAAGCTGCTGCTGGTTTCGCTCGTCCTCCTCTCCATTCCTTTTGTCGGCTACGGTTTTGTGCGCGAAATGGAAAAGCTGTTGCGCGCAGGACAGGAGCAGGCGGTGTCCGCGACCGCGCGTGCCGTGGCCACCGCCTTACACGATCGTCCGAACCTTCTTCAACGTGAAGTGCTTCCGCCTGAAAACGGCGCTCCTGGCGCTGTGCCGCTGCGGCGTGCGGGCAATGAAATCGAAACCATCATCAAGGGATTGCGTCGTTCCTCTGCGCGCATCTGGGTGATCGATCGCCATCGACGTCTGCTCGCGCTCGAAGGCAGCCTCCAAGCGAACATCGAGGAAAAAAGTAAACAGGGAAACTTACTCAGCCCGCTGTATAGCTTGATATTGCGACCGCCGCGTGAAGACTTCGACGATGCGCTACCGGAAGACGTGCTCACCGGCGGCCGTGAGGTCTACTCTGCGCTGAGCGGCATTCCTTCGGCGCGTTGGCGCGAAACCACGGACGAGCGCGCAGTCATTCTTTCCGCCGCCCACCCCATCTGGAACGGGGACGAAGTGATGGGCGCGGTAATCGCGGAAGAAACCACCAATGCGGTAGTCAGTCTTACGAACCGCGCCTTGGAGCGGTTGATTGCCGTCACGCTCGCCGTATTTATTTTTGGTGCCGGGACCTTGTTTCTGTTCGCTTCGAGCTTGTCGCGACGTCTAAGCCGTCTGCGTAACGAAGCCGAACAGGCAATCGACGCGCAGGGACGTGTGGCGCAAAACTTCCAGGCCACGAAAGAGGGCGACGAAATCGGCGATCTGTCACGCAGCTTCGGCGCCGTACTCGGGCGCCTAGGGGAATACAACGCCTATTTAGAGCGGATGGCAGACCGGCTTTCGCACGAGTTACGTACCCCTGTGGCGGTGGTGAGCTCGTCGCTGGAAAACATGAAAAGCGAACAGTCCGTCGCCGATATGTCTATCTACATCGAACGGGCGGAAGAAGGGGTCAAGCGGCTCAATCTCATTCTTACCCGTATCGCCGA
>DATEOW010000179.1:0-5101 GCA_035273665.1 Burkholderiales bacterium
GTGAGTGCGGGGATGCTGGAGGGTTATTTTCTGAGCGTTTACTCCGCTCGCAAATTGGGGATGCAAACGACAGGCAATGCGGGCGGCAGCCATAATCTCATCGTTAAGCCGGGCAAGCGCGATTTCAAAGCGATGCTCAAAACGCTCGATACTGGTTTGCTGGTCACTGAATTAATGGGGCAGGGGATCAACATGGTGACGGGCGATTACTCGCGCGGCGCATTCGGTTATTGGGTGGAGAAGGGGGAAATCCAATACCCGGTGGAGGAGATCACCATTGCGGGAAACCTCAAGCAGATGTATCGCGATGTGGAAGCGGTAGGTGCAGACGAGCTCGTGCGCGGCTCGCGTCGCTGTCCGTCCATACTTATTTCGTCGATGACGATTGCCGGAAATTAAATGACGGACGATAAACGGCGCAACTTTCTCAAGCGGACGGGCGCCGGTTTCGCTCTTGGCGCAAGCTCAACCACTGCGATCGCTCAAAGTCCTGCACTGCAATGGCGCCTGGCTTGCAGCTTCCCAAAGACGCTTGACGCGCTATACGGTGCCGCGGAGTTCTTCGCCAAACGTGTGGCGGCCCTCACGGGAAATCGTTTCCATATTCGCGTGCACGGCCCCGACGAAATCGTCCCCTCGCTTCAAGTGCTGGATGCCGTGCAGAACGGCACGGTTGAATGTGGGCATACGGCGAGTTATTACTATGTCGGCAAAAACCCGGCTTTCGCCTTCGATACCGCTTTGCCCTTCGGCTTGAACGCGCGGCAGCAGAATGCATGGATGTATGCAGGCGGCGGCATCCAGGCCATGCGCGGACTTTTTGCCGAGTACGGCTGCGTGCAATTCCCCGCCGGCAACACTGGGGCGCAAATGGGCGGTTGGTTCCGCAAGGAAGTGAAGAGTCTCGACGATCTAAAAGGGCTCAAATTCCGCATTGCCGGTATCGCGGGTCAGGTGCTAGCCCGACTCGGCGCGGTTCCACAGCAAATTGCAGGTCCCAATATCTACCAGTCGCTCGAGCGCGGTGCCATCGATGCCGCAGAGTGGGTTGGCCCTTATGACGATGAAAAACTCGGCTTCGTGAAAGTCGCGCCTTATTACTACTATCCCGGTTTCTGCGAAGGCTCCGCGCAACTTTCGGTGCTGGTGAATCAAAAGAAATGGGAAGAATTGCCGGCTGAATACAAAGCGGCGGTAGAAGCTGCTGCGACGGAGGCGCATGTTCAAATGAACGCGCATTACGATGCTCGCAATCCCTTGGCCTTACGTAAGCTCGTCGCCGCCGGCGCAAAGCTTCGGGCTTTTCCACCCGCGGTGATGAGCGCGGCGCAGCAGGTCGCTTTCGACTTGTATGACGAACTCGCGCAGAAGAGCCCACAGTTCAAAAGCATCTACGTGCAGTGGAAGCAATTTCGCCAGGAAGAATTGCTATGGTTCCGCGTGGCGGAACATAGTTACGACAACTTCATCTACAGCGCGGCCGCTAAGACCAAGTCTTAGTCCTCCGAATTCTGCCGCATCAAAGCTCGCGGCACGCCTGCCAGCCGTGCATATAACTCGTCTGGCGGAAGCGGCGGACACAGCAGATAACCTTGTGCTTCATCGCAGCCACGCTGACGCAAAAAGGCCAACTGCTCCTCGGTCTCTACGCCTTCGGCGACCACGCGCAGCGCGAGATCTTTTGACATCGAAATCATCGCGCGTGTGATCGCAACATCGTCCGCATCGCCAGGAATATCCCGAATGAAAGACTGGTCAATTTTGATCTTGTCGATGGGGAAGCGTTTCAAGTAGGCGAGGCTCGAATAACCGATGCCGAAGTCATCCAATGCAAGGCGCAAACCGATGCTTTTGAGCATGTGGAGCGTATCCAGATTCGCTTCCGTGTCGTGGACAAGCGCGCTTTCGGTAATTTCCAGTTCGAGCATGCTCGGCGATAAATGGCTCGCCGCAAGCACGAGCTCGATTGTGTGGGCAAAATTTGGATTGCGAAATTGCCGCGCGGAGAGGTTGACCGCGACAGGGATGGGCGGCAAACCGCTTTCCAGCCATTGTTCAATTTGGGCACAGGCCTGCGTGAGTGTCCATTCGCCGATGCTCTGGATAAGCCCCGACTCCTCTGCAATCGGGACGAAAGCGCCGGGTAGGATCAGGCCATGTACGGGATGCTGCCAACGCAACAACGCTTCAATGGCGCGGACGCGACCGCTGGCGATTTCGTATTGCGGTTGGTAATACAGGACGAGTTCATTGCGTCTCAAGGCCAGACGCAAATCGTTCTCGAGAGATAAGCGTTCATTGGCTTCGGCATTCATGGAGGAGGTGAAAAACTTAAAGCCGTTGCGGCCCGAGTCTTTCACGTAGTACATGGCCGTGTCCGCGTTGCGCATCAAGCTGTCGATGTCCGTACCATCCTCCGGATAAAGGGCGATACCGATACTGCCCGATACGTGCAGGCTACGATTGTCGATGACATAAGCGGGCTCGATCGCTTGCAGAAGGTTTTGCGCGACCGTTGTGACTTGGGCCACGTTGCGAACGTCCTGCAAGATAACGACGAACTCATCGCCTCCAATGCGTGCGACGGAGTCTTCCGCTCGTAAGGACCCGATCAATCGGCGAGAAACCTCCACAAGAAGTTGGTCGCCGACGATGTGGCCGAGTGAATCGTTGATGGTCTTGAACCGGTCAAGATCGATGAACATCAGCGCCACGCCGCTGCGATGCCGTTGAGCATAGGCGAGCGCCTGTTTCAAGCGATCGAGAAGGAGATGCCGATTCGGCAAGCCGGTGAGGGCGTCGAAATGCGCCAGGCGGCGCAGTTTTGCTTCGGCATCGCGGCGTTGGTCCGCTTCCTGCGCGAGCGCCAAGAGCGTGCAGATGCCCGCCGCGAAATCGATGTCCTCAGGGGCCCATCGGCGTTCTTCCTGTCGAACTTCAAAGCCGATCTTGCCGATTACTCGGCCTTCCAACCATACCGGCAAATCGAGCATGGAAAGAATGCCCAGGGGCTGCATGTAATCGCGCATTACTGGTTCCAAGGCAGCATTACCGCGCGCAGTTGAGGCATCGATGATCTGATGTCCTGCAATGGAGGCAAAACGCCCCATCTGCGCCGCGGCGTTTAGCTGTCGTGGGGTGTTCAGAGGGTCTGCTTGATGATCTGCGCGCAAGCTCAACTCGCATTCAAGGACGTCACGCTCTGCGTGCAGGCGCCAAAAGCTGATGCGGTCAAGGCCTAAGGTTCGCAACGCGACGCTCGCAATGTCGTGCAACGCGGTGCTGAAGTCCGGGGCGTCGCGCTCTGCAAGCGCGAGCAACTGATTTCGGTGGAAGACTAATTTCTCGTTGTGACCACGGAGCCGTTCTTCGATCTCGCGACGTTCCGTAATTTGGGTTTGGAGCTCGACATTCTTTTCTTCCAGATCTCGGGTACGCGCGGCTACCCGCAACTCAAGGCTTGCCCGCGCTGTCTCCAAGGCAGCATGAGCCGTGCGTTCGGTAGTGATCTCGCGAAAGGTCCAGATGATTTGCTCTTCCGCGGGTGCGCCGAAGGCACGGCCGTCTACCATGCACCAGATTTCGCTGCCGTCCGGGCGTCGCAAACGGTGCTCCGCATGGTACGTCCGCTCGGAAGGTAGGGAAGGAACGTTCTCTGAAGCGCCGAAAAGCAAAGCCCAGGACTGTCCTACGAGGGTGGAGTCGCCACAGTCGAACAGGGTGGCGAAAGCGAGGTTATAACGCATGACGCGTTGCGCGCGCGTGAAAAGAATACCGACTTGCGCGTTGTCCAAAATCAAGCGCTGCTCTTCGAGCGCGGCAAATAAGCGAGCCTCGGTCGTGTTGAGCGCGCTGATGTCGATGACGGTCAATACCGCGCCCAGGCGCCCGGAGGGCATTTCCGTCGGTCGTATCGTCAATAAAACGGCGACGCTGCCGCCGCTGCGGCGTTCGAGACTCCACTGGCTGGGCATCGGTAGCGCGTCGGGGACTAGTGCGCCTTTGAGCGCGCGTTGTGCGAGCGCGCGCGCATGCGTTGGAAAGGCGTCGGTGAACGCAGTGCCCACCAATTCTTTGATGGACGTTCCCAGGAGCTGCGCATAGACCTGATTGGCGCGCAGTATGAGCCCCGCAGTGTCCGTGACGACAAGCCCGGCGCCGGCCAGTTCGAATGCGGCCGCGCGCGGTTCGGCGACCAGCTTAGCTCCCTCCATGGGCGGGCATTATGACACCGGCACCGTCAATTTTTGTTCTCATGCTCGCATTCGGCGGTGGCCGGACCTGTAAATGTGAGATGTTTCACCGACAGGACGTCGTTGCTCCCGCACAGTTGGGCCGTATAAACTTCGATCCGCTGTCATGTTGCGCGTCTTTGTCGTTTTCTTTCTGCTGGCTGGAGCTTATAGCGCTTGGGCGTCGCGTGAAGCTTCCCATTTCGAAGGTGCGCTCGCACCCTTCGTCCCTCAGCAATATGAATTGACTGAACCTGCACAGGCTTTTGAACGGGCGGGGTTCAACGTCACGCCGGTCGCCCGCTTCGATATCGAGGCGCGCGTATTAGGCCGTGAAATCTATCGCTCCGATACGGTTGCCGAACTGGCGCCCGTAGACTTGGCTCTGGGCTGGGGTCCGATGTCGGACAGCAGAATTCTCAAAGACATCCGCACCAGTCAGGCGAACCGGTTCTTCTATTGGAGTACCGATCGTTTTCCGATTCCGCGAAGCGTCATTGAGAACAGCTCCACAAACACTCATTTGATTCCTGCCACCGCGGAAATCGAGGCGCGTCTGAAGCAAATCCGCGTTGGCGAAATCGTCCATGTCGGTGGGTTGCTGGTCAACGCTTACCGGCCTACCGACGGCCGCAGCTGGAAGACTTCGCTTCGCCGAGACGACAGCGGCGACGGGGCTTGCGAAATCATCTACGTGACCAATTTAGAAATTCGTTAGTCTCTCCCTGGCCTGAGCACCCGCACGCAAGCCCCTTTCATTGCCTACGGGGTCGCATCCCGCAAGCGGGAACCCTGCTTCACCCTACGGCTATGCCTGCGAAATCCGCAAGCGGGAACCCTGCTTCGCCCTACGGCAATGCCTGCGAAAT
>DATEOW010000180.1:0-8523 GCA_035273665.1 Burkholderiales bacterium
GTGACCGTATCCGCCAAGTTGGGATCCGAAGGGCAAGTGCTGATTTGCGTGGCGGACACCGGCGTGGGAATGAAAGCCGCCGATCTGGCTAAGATATTCGATGAATATGGGCAACTTGGCAATTCACGACGCAATGCCGACAAAGGCTGGGGACTGGGCTTGGCGATCTGCAGACGCTTGGTCGGCGTGATGGGCGGCACCATCAGCGTACAGAGCGAACCGGACCGGGGTACGACGTTCACCGTGCATCTGCCGAGCGATTGCGTCGTCAACGCAACCCCCCCAACGACCCATCGTTAAAACATCTCTTTTTAAAATTTCCTTCGAAACCGATCTTCGTTCCAGCGGTTGCGCTGCCGGCCCATGAAGGGGTCATGGCCGCTTATGCGTTCACTTGCGCTCTTTGGCGTCGCAGTCTCGGTCGATTGGCGGATCGCCGATTCGAGCGAAGCGAGTCCGCGGATGCATCCTCGAATGTTCCGACTGTATTGGGTGCTCAATATCCCGAAAAGCGGTCGGTATGCACCAGTTCACGGGCTACTCCGGCTCCGGTAACCAGCGTCTCCATGGCGCTTACCATTCCGCTCGGTCCGGCGATGTAGTACTCCGCTTCCTGCAGGTTCGGAACGTGTCTACTCAGCATCGCCAGGTCGATTAACCCCCGCTCCCCTTCCCAGTCTCCCAAGACGACGGATTCCGGCGCCGACACGGTCGGCACAACTTCGAGAAAACAGTTTTCATAGGCCATCGCCGTCAGGTCGTTCAAAAATGCAGCAGCAGCCGGCGAGCTGTTCGAATAGAACAGCGTGATGGGCCTCGGACTGGGCATTTGAAAGGCTTCTTTGATCATACTCATGAACGGCGTGATTCCGATCCCGCCTGCGATGAAAACGGCCGGGTGCAAGCCCCGCTCCTCAAGCACGAACCGCCCGGTCGGGCCATCGATCTGAACATCGGAGCCCAGCGGCAAATTGCGCAGCGTGCGCTTGAAGGCGCTGTCCCGCATCCGCATTGCGATCGTCAGCCGAGGATCGTGTGGCCCGCTTGCGATCGAAAAGGTCCGCCGCGAACCTTTCTCGTCGATCGCAGAGGGGTGGATCAGCGCTACATTGATCGCCTGACCGCCGCGAAAAACGAAGCCCGAGGGGCGCGAAAAGTCGAAGGCCATGGTGCCTTGCGCGATTTCACGGCGTTCGATCAGCTTAACTCGATACTTTTTAATCGACGCCCCGCGTGGAGACTGGCCAGAGGAGCGCATTGCGCTTTCCGATATGGAACCGTCCAGATACATGTTTACCTCCATTACGATTTGCGAGCGCCTTCGGCGACGGTATCGCTCGTGTCTTTACACGGGCCGCGTCGCTGGAGTTCCGTTTCTAGTTGAACCACTTTGGATTTCAGCGCCCGGTTTTCCGCGTAGGTTTCGGTCGCGTCCCTTGCGAAGGCAAGCGCGCCCAATACCTTGCCCGTACCGTCCTTGAGAATTGAGAAACTCAAATCGACGTAGAGCTTGCGTCCGGATGCATGCAAGGATCGGGTGGTCATCGCCTTGCCGGCATACTTTGTCACCCCGGAATCAATGGCCCGGCGGAAACCATTCTCATGCGCGGTACGCAGCGTTTCCGGAATGATCACGTCTAGACCTCGCCCTAGAACGTCGGCCTGTTTGTAGCCGAATATCCGCTCCGCGGCGTCGTTCCATAAGCGGACGAGTCCATCGCTATCGACAAAGATGATCGCATCCGGTGCTTGCTCGACCAGATGCTGCTGGAAATCCGCCCTATGCTCATCACAAGAATCCATCGAATCCTCCGTTACAAAGCAGCGTGGGGATGTTTTAATAATATATCACGTTATGATATATTCAAAGCGTGCGACGATCCTTATATTGCACACGGATTTTTCTTACTCATGGCCAGGCCGGTGTGCCTAGGTCAATGTTTCGGGAGTGAACATGTCATTGTCCAGACCACTATCCATTTGGCGAAAAAACCTGCGCGCGAGCATGCTCGAAATACGCGAATCCATTGACGATGCCGATCGCGCGCGTTGGAATGCAACCATCGTCGAGACGGTGTTACGCTCGTTTCCGATGTTGTCTTCCATGACCCTGGGTTTCTATTGGCCCTATAAGGGAGAGGTGGACGCACGCCACGCAGTCCGGCATCTGCGCCAACGGGGTGCGGTCGCAGCACTTCCGACAGTGGTCAACAAAGGCGAGCCCTTGCAATTCCTGCAATGGTGGCCTGGCGCTTCGATGCGCACGGGAGTATTCGACATCCCCTTCCCCCACAACACACGACGCGTGACGCCTCATGCACTCTTCATCGCGCCGGTGGCATTCGACGAGGCCGGGTATCGGCTTGGGTATGGCGGTGGTTTTTACGACCGGACACTCGCAGCCATGATGCCCCAACCGCTAAAAATCGCCCTGAGCTTCGAAGCCAGCCGCGTTCCGACAATCCACCCGCAAAGCCACGATGTACCAATGGATTTTATAATTACTGAACGAGGCGTATACCAAGTCGAACATAACGGCCTTTGCTCAATCGACGACTTTAATCAAGTGGAACGCCGAGCCAAAGGTGTCATCGCCGATCGGCTGATTGAGACAGTTCAACTGGCGACCGGCACCGGCCCGTAAAAATGAAAAGGTGAAAAAATGAAAAAACGCGAATTCGAAGCGCTATCTGAATTTCGTTATCAGCTGCGACGCTTCCTGCGCTTCAGCGAGGAAGCGGTCAAAGAGGAAGGGATCACACCATTGCAATACCTCCTTCTTCTCCACATCAAAGGCTTTCCCGGTCGCGATTGGGCGACGGTCGGTGAACTCGCCGAAAAACTGCAATCGCATCAGCATGGCACCGTTGCGTTGATTTCGCGTTGCGCAAAAGCGGGACTGGTTAAGCGCAAAGCCAGTTTGGATGACGGCCGCCGCGTGGAAATCCATCTCACCGCCAAAGGCGAGAAATGCTTGACGCGCCTCGCCCGCACGCATCGCGCCGAGCTCCTCGGCACCAAAATCGTGTCGCATATCACGGCGTTGGGCCCCGACCGTTAACTGGTGTAGCGATGTAAAGCCGCAATCACCGCGAGTGCGTCGTCGCGCTTGGCGTTACGATAGTGCCCGTTAAATGAATTAACGATTTTTGTGCGCAGCGCGCTGTTACAGACCTGATCCGCGGCGGATGCGATGCGCGGGAAATCACGGTCGAACCAAGAGATCTCCTTGAGGTACATCACGAGTGCCTGTTCTTCGCCCCGCGAAATGCGTCCGGTCCGCCGCATATGTCGCAGCGTAAAACGTACGTTGATTAAAGGCAGCGTGAGGGGCCGATAACCCAGTTCTGCAGGCGCGTGCAGGACGTAGAGTTCATCGCTGTCTTGAATGGCCCGTCGGCGTAGCAGGCGGAAAATCCGTCCGACGCCGCGCATCCCATATTCGTGCAGTTGCGCCGCCCACAGCGCACCCAAGCTTCCGCCGCCAAACACCGTTACGCCCGGCGTCCTGAGAACGGCACCAAGTTCTTCGAGAGTTAATCGTTCCGCAGGATCGAGCGCGCCATCGACGATGCCGATCGCCTTGTAGCCCGCCGCCACCGCGTCGAGCAGATCGCCTGCCCTCACTGGCGGGAACCGCGTGACCTCGAACGCATCCACATTTTCGCTCAGCGAAGGTCCGACGAAGACACAAGCTCGTCCCGATAACTTGACCTCAAGCTCGGCTAGTAGTCGGCCCGCCGGCCCCGCCCGGCCCACCGCGCAGACTGATCGGGTGGACCGGGTTTCAACCGCTTCACTTCTCATCATTCTTGCCGATCCATAGTCATTCCAAAGCCATCAGCGGTTAGGAGCGCGGGCGAATAGTGACTCAGCCACATACGTAGATCTGCGGAACTCTCGGTTTGATCCGCCAACGCTTTTGAGTACCCCATCAGCGTGCGTAGCGGCGCGATGGCGCGCACTGTGGGCGGACGGGTGAACCAATCGACTTCTTCGATGAGCGCGCCTCGGTCGATCAAATCGTGAATGGCATCCTCAAAGTGCGCGTCGGGAATCGCGGCGCGAATCCACATGATCGGTTCGTAAACCGTTTGCTCATCGACCACCAACCTTACGGTTGGAGCGCCTATATCCACATCTCCGGCGTGCATTTGCTGAATCACTTCCTGCGGCTGCAAAAGCGCATCCTCGTTGGAAGCAAGAATCTTGAGCCCGGCACTTGAGGGCTCCAGGAATGCATCTTTGAACTCCGGCGCGAGACCCTTGGTGCGTTCGGCGAACGCGGACTGGGGCGCGGCGTCAATGGATCGCGCCAGTTGCTCGATGGGATATTCGTAGTGCATGCCGCCTCCATATCGTTATAGGGCCAGGTCTCCCTGCGCCTCGGGTTGATAAAGCACCTGCGCGATGCGAATGCGCCGCTTGTGTCCATAAGGCAAAGGCAGATCGATTTCGTTGCCTTCGGACTCGCCAAGCAGCGCGGCGCCCATAGGCGAAAGAACGGAAATCCGTCCGGCGTTCGCGTCAGCTTCCGCTGGGTAGACAATGGTGGCCTCTGCCTCTTCTCCGCTCGCCATATCCACGTAGCGCACGAGGGACTTCATTGTGACGACGTTTGCGGGGACCTTGTCCGAACCCACCACACGAGCGAAATCCAATATTTCCTCGAGCGCTTCCACGCCGGCCTGAACGCCCCGGGATCGCCGCCCCAGATCGCTCAGCAAGCCACGAAGGCGGCTGTAGTCTTGCGCGGTCAGCCAAATCATCGCTATCCCATTCCGTTTTTCATTATTACGATGCATCAATGGTCGCTCATTCGAAGGTGCGCGATAAGCCTGCGTACCATCACAAGCTTGTTTCCTCAGCCGAGACAATGCCGCGCAAATCCCAAGCACGGGATGATGCTCGGGGCTTGAAAACCACTGACGCTTCGACGCGGCGCAATTCGCTCCGCACATCGTCGAGTATCGACGCTAGACGCTGATAAACCGGGTCTGAGGGAAGCCATCCGCCCGCGCGTTCGACTTCGGCAGCGCGGCTCTCGACGCGCTCGTTGAGATTCCGTTCGCTTCGCTGAAGTCGCTCCAGTTCCGCAATAGGAGCGAAGTGCGCTTCGGTCATTGGGATCATGTCAGTACCTCTTTAAAGTAAGAATGCAAATGCTAAGGCCACATGCAAACCCTGATAAGCCGCTGCGGGCGAACAAGCCTGTTTCCGGTCCGGGCGCAATCGGCGATTTGCCATAGCCCTCAATCTCGCGAATACTGCTCGGAATCCAACTTTCATTCCTCCCCACATGGAAAATCTTGAGCGAATGGCGATCTTCGCTCGTGTCGTCGAGGAGAAAAGCTTCTCCGGCGCGGCTCGTCGGTTGAACATTTCGAAATCAGCCATCAGCCGACAGGTCACCGAACTGGAGAAAGCCATAGGCGCGAGGTTGCTCAATCGAACAACGCGCGCGCTGAGCCTCACGGAGGCCGGCGCGATCTTTTATGAACATTGCGCGAGAATCCTTGAAGAGATGGAAGAGGCGAAGCTCGCGGTCGGCCGCTTGCAGACCACCCCTCGGGGCCTTTTGCGAATAAGCGTCCCCGTCGCCTTCGGCCGCTTGCATATTGCATCCGCCCTCCCCGATTTCCTGGCTGACAACACCGAGCTCAAAATCGATATGGTCACGACCGACCGATTTGTGGATCTGGCCGAAGAAGGCTACGACGTCGTTATCCGTATTGTGGAGGAACCGACGCCGCACGTCGTGGCGCGAAAATTAGCGCCGGTTAACCGGGTGATTTGCGCAACGCCCGAATATTTTGCCAAGCATGGCTTGCCGAAGACACCGGAAGAGCTCGAGCAACACAACTGCCTCACTTACACCAACTTCAATCCACAAGATCCATGGCGCCTGCATGGGCCGCAAGGCGTCATATCCGTGCGAGCTTCCGGAAACTTGCGCCTGAATGATGACGATGCGCTCGCTGAGGCAGTGTTAGGCGGTTTGGGAATCGCGCTATTACCCACCTTCCTGGTCGGAAAAGAAGTCCAAAGCGGGCGATTGCAATCCGTTCTTTCGAACTATGTTCCGCTGGAACGCTATATTTACGCCGTGTATCTCCCAAACCGCCATCTCTCGGCCAAAGTCAGATCGTTTATCGATTTCTTCCTGAATCGCTTCGGTTCAAACCCGTATTGGGATGTCCTCTAAATTGCGCGCCACGTCCACGCGGAGCTTGCGCACGTTCGGAGATCTCGTCCCGCGTTCATGCCGCTTCAGGATCAGGCTCCCGCGCAAGCGGGCTGTAATGACTGAGTTGCATCGAGAGTCCGGCGTCACCCCGCGTAATCTGCGCAAGGCGTGCGCCGAAACCCATCAGCCGACGTAGCGATCCCTTTCCCTTCAGTACGAAGCGGCCGGGCACGATCCCGGCGTCCACCCGCTCGACGCCGCGATGCTTGAGTTCCTCTTGCACCTGCTCAAGCGATTCCCCAGGCACCGATACCAGAACCTCCATGATCGGCTCCTCCAGTATCCTCCCCATTTTGAAGCGCACACTCGGCGGCGCGACCTCGCCGTTGTGAGGAAATCGCCGTTCGATCATGTCAATGGCGCGCACCATCGTCACCTCGTCGGACGCATAAATGCGAAGGCCGTCGTGACCCGCCTCGTAAGCGATCCCCTCGGGCGGTTCTCCAAGAACATCTAGCGCCTCAAAAGCGAAGACGCGTTGGAAATAGTGCTCGCGAGTACGCAGTAGCGTTTCGAGCGGGAACCGTTCGTGGCTTAGTTTCGGTGTCATTTGCTTTATTCCTCCATGCTTGAGGATGTCGGCGACTCGGCCATCCGAGTCACCTCAACGATAACCAGCTGGTCTTCACGATTACCCGGTAAGGTCACGGTCACGCGATCACCCGGTGCTCGCCCCAACAGCGCGCGCCCTACCGGCGAGAAGATCGATATTGAGTTCTCTTTCGGATCTGCATGGCCTGGCAGCTGCAAGCTAACTGCGCGAGACTCACCTGACGCGCCCTCGATGTACCGAACTTGGCAGTCAATTCCGACCCGCGGACCGGGCAAGACATCGACAACCTGCAGTTCGTCCAAAAATTGACCCACTTCATCGGCGGCCCACCCGCGATCCCCTGCGGCGATCCGGTGAAGAAGCGTGCGCAAAAGACTCGCGTCGCGCTTAGTGATGGACGGTTCCATATTCAATTTCATGATCGTTCTCCGAAAAAGACAGCAAGCCGAAGGCGCTCACTGGCGCGCGGCCATATTTATTTGCTTTGATTTGCTAACCCGATAACCGCGACTGTGTCGCGGGACCGAACAGTCGTGATTACCGGGTGGAGCGGAGAAAGGCGAAGTGCACCCATGCCGCTTGAGGAAGCGGAAGGAACCACAGGAATTGCGCCGCAGGGACGCGCAGCGCTGCTACGGCTGCGCGAGGCAGAGCGGTATGACGGCGCTGTAGATTATCGATGCGATTAACCATGAGCCGACCATATCACACAGATTGAACCCTGTGACTCATTCACTGTTGACCTACGGAGAACGATCTGTTTCCGCTCCGACCGTTGTTAAGGCAAAACGTCTCGGATGGCTTCTTCGGTCGGCCGGCCCAAACGCGTTCCGCGCGGCGCCACCACAATCGGCCGATTCATGAGGATCGGATTCTTCACCATGATTTCGACAAGCGCCTCATCGCTCCATTTGGCATCGTCGAGATTCAACTCGCCATAAAGCGCTTCTTTGCGGCGGAGCAAATCCCTCGGTCGAATCCCCATCGCCGTGATGAGCGCGCTAAGCTCCTCTTTGCTCGGCGGCGTCTTGAGATATTCGATGATCCGAGGCTCGATACCCCGCTCGCGAATCATGGCCAGGGCATTGCGGGAAATACTGCATGCGGGATTGTGATAAATCGATACCGGAGCGCTCATAAAGATTTTCCTTGCTGCTGTGACAAGCCGAATATAACGCGCGACAACGATGGATCAGTTTGTCCGGAGAACGCTCAGTTCGAAGTCGCAGACCTTAGCTTAGTCAATCTGCGTCGGCGGCTTTCGGCTCCTTAGGCAGCCAGTCGCTGGGCCCGGAAGGCGGGGTCACGGCAACCGGATCGCTTGCCGGAAAGGTCATTTCCAGCGCTGCATCTAGCGCTCTACTCGTTGAATCTTCGATTGGCTGCACGCTGTCTCCTTCATCAAGAACAAAATTCCCGCCCCCATCGGCGCGGCGAAATAGCGGTGTCGTGCAGATCGATGGCGATATGCGATCAATGATGCGCCGATTACGGAGCGCTGTGGTCGCGAAAACGAGACCCTGAACTTCTTTTTCCGAGGCCGCTCCCGATACCGCATTGGGGAGCGACATGGCGTAGGACAGCCAAGGAGAGCTTTAGTTGCTCGCTGCCGGGAGTGGCCGCTTATAATCTCTGGACTAACTTCAATAACATCCATTCCCTGACACGGGCGAAAGGGAGGTGTAGGTAGTGTCAGACGCCCTGCTTCTGCTGATCATTCTGA
>DATEOW010000181.1:0-2334 GCA_035273665.1 Burkholderiales bacterium
GGATCGAACACGACGGCGGCGTTGAATTTCTTGAAATGCCCTTCTACGGCCACCCCCATCTGTTTGGAGGTGAAGCTGATCCGACTTTGTTCCGGCAGAACCGTGTTGTATTCAACCGCCGCAGCGGAAAAACTCAAGACCAACAAGAAAGCAGCCGCAAAACGAAACATGCCGAATCCTAGCGGAAATAAAACATACGGCGCAGACTGCCGTCGCCATCGATGAAATGGTGCTTCAACGCCATCGCTACATGGCCCGCCACCACAGCCATGAAAGCGTAGTTCAAGTATTGATGTAACACCAGGAGCGTATCGCCCAGCACCTTGTCCTTGGCGAGCAGATCGGGCAAAGGCAATACACCGAACCAGACCGTTTGAAAGCCTTTGGCCGAACTCATCAGCCAACCTGAGAGCGGCACGATCACCATGAGCACATACAAGAGCGCATGCCCCGCACCGGCAGCACGTTGCTGAAACGCCGAGAGCGACGGCGCAAAAGCCGGAGGCTGGTGCCCTATCCGCCAAAGCACGCGTGCAAGCGCCAGCAGGAAAACCGTTACACCCGCCCACTTATGGTAGCTATAGAGCTTGAGCTTTTGCGGCGAGAGCGGCAGATCGGCCATGTACAGCCCCAGCGCAAAGAGCGACAGAACCAACACGGCGACCAAGGCATGCAGCATCGAGGCGGTGCGCGTGTAGCGTGGAGCGAGCAAGCGGCGAATCCTCGGCAGCGGGACGCGTATGGTACGAAAAAAAGCCGCCCAGTGGGCGGCCAGGTGCTCGATGCAATGTAGCTGTGCTTATAACGAGTCGAACGAATCCACTTGCGCTTGGATCAAATGAACGGCGGCTAAGCCCTCATTGAATATCGGATTCAACGTACAGCGGAAGGAACCTCGGGTTTCCGCGATTCGGCTAGACGCACCAAGCGCAAGAACTCGCTGCGATAGCCTTGCGGGTCCGCACCGCGTCCGCTATCCGCGAGCGCGGCGATTTTTGTGTACTCGAAATCCTGTAGTGCGCTTTCGCCGCGCAAGCGTTGGCCGAACGCCGCTACGGCAACGGCGAAGCGTTGCTCATTGGGCACGTTTTTCAGCGAGCTAACAGTCTCCGTCTGAGTAACCGCACGCTCGATCAGCTTGCTTACCGATTGGCCGGGCAGCTTGTACCGGAGCTTCACATAAGCAATCTCGTCCGTTGCCTGTCCGCTACGCCCTTTGGCTTTTTCTTCCTGTTGATAACGCAAGGGGTCGACACGGCCCGCACCGGCAGGGAGCAACTCGTACAAGGCCGTGACTGTATGACCCGCGCCGATGTCCCCCGCGTCGATCTTGTCGTCTTTGAAGTCTTCGCGCTTAAGCGCACGGGTCTCGTAACCGATCAGCCGATAGGCTTCCACATGCCGCGGATTGAACTCCACTTGAATCTTCACATCGTCGGCAATGGTGAACAAAGTGGAGTTGAGTTGCTCGTCCAGTGCCTTACGCGCTTCGAGCAGCGAATCGATGTAGGCCGCGTTGCCGTTGCCCGCTTGCGCCAAGCGCTGCATCAACGCATCGTTGAGATTTCCAACGCCGACGCCGAAGATCGAAAGATAAATACCCGTCTTGCGCTTGTCCGAGATGAAGCGTTCTAGTGTTTTCGGGTCGGTGATGCCGACGTTGAAATCGCCGTCGGTTGCGAGGATGACGCGGTTGACCGCGCCTTCGTCGAAGTGCTTCTCGGCCAATGCGTAGGCTTTCTGCAACCCTTCCCCGCCCGCCGTGCTTCCGCCGGCGCGCAAGCTATCAAGTGCTTCGACGATCTTGTCGCGCTCATTTCCCAGCGTGGGCTCAAGGACTGTCTGTGAGCTGCCCGCATAAGTGACGATCGCAACGCGGTCTTGTGCGCGCAGTTGCTGAACGAAAGGACGCAAGGCCTGCTGCAACAAGGGCAGCCGGTCTTGGGGCGACATGGAACCGGAAGTATCGATGAGCAACACGACATTGCTGCGCGGGCGCTCGTGTCGATCGATGTCGTAGCCGCGCAGCGCGATATGCAAAAGCTTCGAATCAGCGCGCCAGGGGTTCGGCATCAACGTCGTCGTGACGCGGAAAGGTTCGTTCCGATTCGCCGGCGCGGGATAGTCATAAGGAAAGTAATTCATCATCTCCTCGACACGCACGGCGGCGGGATCGAGCCGCCGGCCTTCGACCAGTTGCCTGCGCACGAAGGCATAAGACGCCGTGTCGACGTCGACGCTGAAGGTGGAAACCGGTTGTTCCGCGACATTCATGACCCCCGAAGGCGGCACATCGGGATATTTATCGGCCGAGGGTGGTATGGGCGGATAGTA
>DATEOW010000182.1:0-2401 GCA_035273665.1 Burkholderiales bacterium
GCGTCGTAGACTTCGCCAGGCTTAATGCCGGCGTTCATGTCCTGGCGCTGCAGGTGCTTCAGGAATTCGATTTGTTTTTTGAGATCGTCCTCGCGACCGCCGAAGAGGAAGCCTGTCGGGCTCTGTGCAAACTTGCCCAGACTGCCGGCCGCCTGAAAATCTTCGAGCGCTTTGGTGAGGCGCCGCAATTCTTCTGCGGGCTTTTCGCTGGTCATCGCGTCGAGGTTGAAGACGAAAAGGCGCAGCGCTTCGGACAAGCTACCGGCGATTTTTGTGGCGGCGTTCATGTCCTCCACGAAGCGGCTGAGCGCCGGCACCGCCGCGTTGGCGATGGTGTTTTTGAGGATGTCGCCTTGAATGCTCAAGCGCGCCCAGTCCTTCTGCAACTGGTCTGCCGCTTCGGCTTGTTCTTTGGTGGTGATGGCCTGCAGCGATCCCTGCTCGGCCAGGTCTTTCATCAGTGGCATCAACTCGGCGCCGCTCTTGCCCAGCAGCTCCTGCGCATAGGCCACTGCAACCGTCTGGTCTTCGGCCGTCGACAACACGCGCGCCACATCGATAAAAACATCGCCTACATTGCGCAGCGAGCCGTCGGCGTTTTTGACTTCCACGCCGAGCTGCTTGAATACGGCGCCGGTCTTTTCGCTGCCGGAAGCTGCGGTCGCCATGTTCTTGGCGAGCTTTTGCGCAGCACCGCCCACCTGGTCCATGCCAGTGCCGGAAAGCCGTGCCACGCCCTGCAGGCCGGAAAGTGTTTCGACCGCGATGCTGGTGCGCTCGGACAAATCTTGCAGGGATGCTTGCGCATCGATCGATGATTTGAGCAAGTTGGCACCGAATGCGCCAATGCCCACACCGGCGAGCGTGCTGAAGGCGCGCGTCAGACCACCGATGGCGCGCGTGGCGCCGCCGGCGAAGTTGTCCATATGCACACGGGCTTTTTCCAGATCCGTGCGCAGGTGCGCAACATCGGCAACGATCTGAACTTCAAGCTGCCCGGCGATGGCCATCTAGTTCGGTCCTTTCTTTACGACACGATGCCCCAGGGCCTCGCGCAATTGCTTGCCCTGGTGCGGTTTTGTCTTTGGGTGGTCGCCCGCAAAATCGGGCATGAAGTCCGCCGTGGTGAACGGCTTGGGATGTTTGTTCCCATCCCGGTGCGCATTGGCATAGAGCGACAGCATCTGCGCCATGCGCATGTCGGCCCGCCACTCGCCCCACGGCTCGATGCGGTAGTACGCCTGCCACTCCAAGAACTGCGGATGACTGATTTCGCGCAGCATTGCATCAACATCGGCGCGACCAAGCTGTAGTGCTAGGCGGAGAGCGAATCGCCTGCTTGATCGCTTGGCGAGTTTTTTTCCGGTTCCTTTTCCTTTGGGGCCGGATTGAGCTCGCTCATGCGCATGGCAACGGTCTGCACTTTGCGAAACTCCACGATTTTGATGCGATCAAGCACATCGTCCTCAGAGCACACGGCTTTGCCATTAGCATCAACCAGCGATGCCGCGACCAGCTTGCTGTTGAACACGCGCGGGCTTTGCGTCTCCATCAAATCGAAGGCCACGGACGCGCTGACACATTCGACGAAGAATGGTCCCGTGGCATCCGCTACCTTTATGTCGATTGGTTCGCGCGGCAGCATTAGTTCACCTGGCTGATGGCGCCGGTGATCTTGAGCGTGATGCTGCCCTCGAGCACACCGTCGACTGCACCGGTCGCGGAGAACCCGGACACGTAGCCTTGGAAATACCACTTGGTCTGCGGCGACAGATCCGCGAACTCGATCTGGAAATCCAACTTGGTCCGGTTTGACCAGGCGGCGCGCAATGCCTGGTGCACGGCGTTGCCCGGCACGAGGTTGACGGTGAGCTGGATCTCGCCTTCGTCTTTTAAACCGACCAGATATTCCTTGCCGGTTGAGCGGAGGTTCGTCACGTCGATCAAATTCGACTGGCCGTTCGGACCGCTAAAACTTTTGATTTCCGGGATCTCGATGAACAAAGACGGGGACACCGTCAGCGATGCATACGAGAACTTAGTGTCCTGTGCTGCTACGGCTTCACTCATGATTTATTTTCTCCTATTGATCGCGATACCACACACCGAACAGCGCGCCCACGCGATGAAGGCGCAATGCTTCGTCAAAATTGTCCGCACCCGATCCGCTTTCGCGCAGGGCGCTAAATGCACTAGTCTTGACCGCCATGCGGTCGAGCACGGCCCGATAGATGGCGCGCGCTTCGTCATAAGTGCGCGCCGAGCATTCGATCAACACCGCGTAGCGCGTGAGTCCCGAATAGCTCGTCAAGGAATTGACCGGCGCTTCGTCGATGATCATGTAAGCGATGGCCGGGTAGTCGCCGCCCTGCTCCAAAATGCTCGGCGTGATGCGCGTACC
>DATEOW010000183.1:0-3558 GCA_035273665.1 Burkholderiales bacterium
ATCGAGACCTTAGAACCGCTGTGGAACGGCTATCGCGAAATTGCGAACAATCCGGTGTTGCAAATGTTTGCGCCGGCGGCAGTCGCGGATGCAAACAGAATCCTCGATGAATACGACACAATGGATACCAAGTCGACTTTCGTCGGCGTGGGCGCGAGTTACGATCCGGGTCAATGGTTCGCCATGGCGGAATGGGGGCAGACCGATACCAACTCCGCCTTCGGCAAGCGTTCCGCGTGGTACGTCAGCGGCGGTTATCGCATCGGCAAGTTCACACCCTACGCAAGCTTTGCCAAAGCGAAGCTCCATACGAGAGATAGCGACCCGGGCGTTGGTTTGCCCTCTCCGGACGTCGCTGCGTTGAACGCCTACTTGAACGAGGTGCTTGCCGGCGCAACTGTCCAGCGCACCTTCTCTGTCGGAGTGCGTTGGGACTTCGCCAAGAACGCGGCCTTCAAATTTCAATACGACCACAGCCGCATGGGCGATGACTCGCCCGGCACGCTGGTTGATCCTGAATCCGGCTTTAAAACCGGCGGCCGGTACGACGTGTTCAGCGCAACCGTCGACTTTGTGTTCTAGGGAGCCCGCACATGACTCTCTTCCACAAAATCGCTTACACAATCGGCCTCGCTTTGGTCCTGGGTACCGCTTCGGCACACGCGGAAGTCGTGCCGGTCGTCTCAAGCCGCAGCGCGTTGACCTCGCTGAGCAGCCGCGAGGTTGCCGATATTTTCCTGGGCAAGCTGAACCGCCTAAATGGGGATACGGTTGTACCAATCGATCAGGCCGAAGGCTCGCAATCCCGTGATGAGTTCTATCTCAAATATGCGGACAAGTCGCCCTCGCAAGTAAAGGCACACTGGTCCAAGATCATTTTCACGGGCCGAGGGAAACCGCCGAGAGACGTCGGTAGCCACGCCGAGGTGAAAAAGCATCTGGCCGCAAATCCGCACGCGATCGGATATATCGACACCCGAGCGCTTGATGACAGCGTTCGAGTGTTAGAGGTTGAGTAATCACACTCTAAGGAAGCCCGGTATATTAGGCGCTCACAACGATAAATAGGCATTCATACGTGAGCCTTTCCCACGGCTGGCTGGGCCGAATCACTCAAGCGCAAATTCTTTTCCCTGCGCTGGTCCTCCTACTTCTGGGCATGCTGTGGGGCACCGTGTTCTATCTGCTGCGCGCCGAGCGCGCCGCGGCGGAACGAGAAGCGACTGTGCTGACCAGAGAGCTCGTCGAAACCTACGAAGCACAGGTCGTGCGAGCGTTACGGGAAATCGATCAGACGCTCAAATTCGTTCAATTCGCGCATAACACCACCCGAAATCCCAACGCGCTTCTGCGCGATCTAAAGTCGCGGAGCATTCTTCCTCACGAACTGCTCTTCGCCGTGAGCATCGTGGATGCGACGGGTCGAATAACGGCGAGTACCCGAGGAAGAGCCGGCGCACAAGTCGGCGATGCAGATTATTTTCGCGCCCATCGCGCCGATCCTCAGAGCGCATTGGTTGTCGGTCAACCTCCGCATGGAACGGCCGGCGAAGGACAACTGCATTTCACGCGACGACTGCAAAGGCCGGACGGTAGCTTTGCCGGCATTGTCGTGGTATCGGTCGACGCTGCTTATTTTGTCAGCGGCTATGAATCCGCCAAGCTCGGCAAGCAAGGTCTGCTTGGTCTACTGGGAACCGACGGCGTCTTTCGCGCCCGCCGCACCGGCAACCGCGTTCATACAGGGGAAACGACCAATTACGGCGCGCTGGTAGGCGAAACGCAACCGGATGTCACCGACCCGGTCATGCTATTCACGATCCTGGATGATGTGCAGCGCTACATGACGGCGCGCGAGCTGTATGAATTCCCGGTCGCGGTGGTTGTCGGCCTTTCGCAAGAAGAGCAATTAGCCAAGGTGGAACAAAGCAAGCAACGCTATCTGTGGTGGGCCTCCTTCGGCAGTGTGCTCATCGTCCTGCTCATGTCCATCCTCGGCCGCATGAGCTGGCAGCTTGCGCGCAGCCGCGTGCGCGAAACCGAAGCCGCAGTCGCGCATGCCAAGCGCGTCGAATACCTCGCCTTCCATGATGGCTTGACCGGTCTGCCCAATCGCAGCCTCTTCAGCAAATTGCTGATCCAGAGCATTGCACAGGCGCAACGACACAACCGGCATCTGGGTGTGCTCTTCTTGGACTTGGACCGCTTTAAGGGCATTAACGATACCCTCGGCCACGACGCGGGCGATGAATTGCTGCGTGAAGTCGCAAACCGGCTCAAGTCTTGTCTGCGCGAGAGCGATACGGTTGCCCGACTGGGCGGTGACGAGTTCGTCGTCCTTCTCGCAGAACTGGCGGACGAAAAGTATGCGGCGATCGTGGCGAATAAAATCCTCGTCGCCACCGCAAAACCCTTCCTTCTCCTTGGGAACGAGTTCACCGTTACCGCGAGCGTCGGCATCAGCATCTTCCCGCAGGACGGGACTGATGAGCAGACCCTGACCAAGAATGCCGATATCGCGATGTATCACGCGAAGGAACGCGGCAAGAACAATTACCAATATTTTTCTCAGGCACTCGGCAGCAATGTCTTGGGACGCATGGCACTCGAAGGCAGCATGCGGCAAGCCTTGCAACGCAACGAGTTCCAGTTGCACTACCAGCCGAAACGCAATCTTGGCGACAGCTCGGTGAGCGGCGTAGAAGCACTGTTACGGTGGCAGCATCCCGACTTGGGGTTGATTGCGCCCATGCAATTTCTTCCCGTGGCGGAGGAAACCGGTTTGATCGTGCCGATCGGCAAATGGGTAATCAGGGCGGCGTGCGAACAAAACATGGCGTGGCAGCACCAAGGATTTGCGCCGCTCAGCATCGCAGTCAATATCAGTCCGCGGCAATTCTTCGACGACCAGCTCTTGCCTGACATTCAGGTGATTCTCAAAACAACCGGTATGGCGCCGCCCTTGCTCGAACTCGAAATCACCGAGGGCCTCTTGATGCACGATGTAGAAAAGGCGATGCGCGTGTTGATGGCGCTGAAACAAACAGGCGTACGCATCGCTATCGACGATTTCGGTGTTGGTTATTCCTCCCTCGCGACCTTGCAGCGCTTCCCCATCGATACCGTAAAAATCGACCGCTCCTTTATCCGCGACGCTGCGGAAGGCGGAGATCAAAAATCGCTCACCGGCGCCATTATCGCCATGGGCCGCAGTCTCAGCCTCAACATCGTTGCCCAAGGTGTGGAGACCAAAGAGCAGGCGGATTACTTGCGCGATCGCGCCTGCGATGAGTTGCAGGGCTTTTATTTCGACCAACCCGCGCCGGCCGAACAATTGACACC
This sequence comes from Burkholderiales bacterium, assembly GCA_035273665.1. Classification (GTDB taxonomy): domain Bacteria; phylum Pseudomonadota; class Gammaproteobacteria; order Burkholderiales; family SG8-39; genus DATEEW01. The sequence goes on from DATEOW010000183.1 coordinate 3,343, forward strand.
CCTTCTACGCAAGCAAGGCAGCTAAGAAAAAAGCCATACGTCGTTTCGCGTATTCGAAGATGCGGTCTCGGGCGGCATACTTGTTCAACACATGGGCGCCCCGCATACGAAATTCCCCCTCCTCGGGCTGATGTTCCTGGCCGCATGCAGCACTCAAGTTTCTTTCAAACAGGGCGCCGGAGCGGACGCATTCGGAGCAGCGGATCGCGAATGCCG
>DATEOW010000184.1:0-20999 GCA_035273665.1 Burkholderiales bacterium
CGCTTTGAGCGGCGCAGGCTGTAGGAGATGACCGTGCCGTCTAGGATGATGTGACGAGTGCGCTGTCCTGGCGCGGGCGGTTGAGTAGACGGACTTTCAATCAGAAAGGGAAGTACATGCTGCATGGTGGTTACAGTTTCTGCTATTACGTAGGAGCAATGTTCGATTTATCACGAGCCGTCGACGGCGTCAGGATTTGCATCTGAGTCTCGATCCAATGTTCGGTCTCGCGCATGAGGTCGTCTGCTTCGCGGCCGGCGGTATCGATGGGTTTCCCGATCACGACGGTAACTAGGCCGGGATTCTTAATGTAGCTATTGCGGGGCCAAAGAAGGCCCGCGTTGTGAGCGACCGGCAATATGCGCGCACCGGTGTTCAGCGCGAGTACCGCACCGCCGCGTCGATACGTGCCGCGGGTTCCCACCGCTGTTCGTGTCCCTTCCGGAAAAATCATGATGCAGAAGCCTTGCTTCAGCCGGTCCGCCCCTTGAGCGATTAGCTGGGCCATCGCCTCTTTGCGATTCGCGCGATTGATGGCGATGGGGCTCATCACCGCAAGCCCCCACCCTAAAAAGGGAAGCCAAAGCAACTCGCGTTTCAGGACATAAACATGTGGGGGAAAAATCGAGGTAAAGGCAATGGTTTCCCATGCGGATTGATGCTTTGAAAGGATCACGCACGGGTCTGGGGGAATATTTTCGATGCCCCGCACCTCATACCGAATGCCCAGTAGATGTTTGGCCAACCAAGTTGCGAATTGCGGCCATCCGGCAATGATGCGATAGCGCGGTAGTCGCGGCAATAAGGCACTTGCAAGAACGAGGAAGCAATAGGGAATCACCACAATGACGAGTATTGCAAGATAAACAGTCGCACGAATGGATTTCATGCGGTTAGCGCGCGAGCGACGGCGGCAAGATCCGCATAGGTCTCTGTGCCCGGCGGCAGCGTCATTTCCTGCGTTTTTTGCCCCTTACCCGTCAAGACAAGAATCGGGCGGGCGCCCACAGCTGCAGCCGCCTCAAGATCGCGCAGGGAATCGCCCACCGCAGGCACGCCTGTGAGCACCACGTTCATCCGTTCGCCGATTTCTTCGAACATTCCCGGCGCCGGCTTTCTATAGGGTGAGTTCGACTCAGCGGTGGCAGGGCAATAAAAAATCGCTTCGATGCGACCTCCGGCCTGATTCACCGCCTTGTGCATTTTGCTGTGAATCGCATTGAGCGTTTCCATGTCGAAGAGACTGCGACCGATCCCAGACTGGTTGGTGGCGACTACAACTCGATAATCCGCCTGACTCAGGCGGGCAATCGCTTCGATGCTGCCCGGGATCGGCTTCCACTCGTCGGGGCTTTTGATGAATTGCGCGCTGTCGTAGTTGATGACGCCATCGCGGTCTAGGATGATCAGTTTCATGCTCAGCCGGCCAGCTTGGATAGATCCGCGACGCGGTTCATCGCGTGATGCAGGGTAGCGAGAAGTCCAAGGCGATTGTTGCGGAGCTTCTCATCTTCGACATTCACCATCACGCTGTCGAAGAAGGCGTCGACCGGCGTCTTGAGTGCGGCGAGGGCCAGCAGCGAGGCGGTGTAATCGCCGCGTTGGAAGGCGGCATCGGCTTTCGGTGCGACGATCGCAAGCGTGGCGTTAAGCGTCGTTTCGGCCGCCTCCTTGAGTAATGCCGCATCCACGTGGGCGGCGACCGTGCCATCCACCTTCTTGAGAATATTGCCGACGCGCTTGTTCGCCGCAGCCAGCGCCGGCGCTTCAGGTAATACGGCAAACGCGCGCACGGCGGCGAGGCGGGTGGCTACATCGGCGAGTCGCTGCGGTCGTAGCGAGAGCACTGCATCCACTTCCTGCGCGCTATAGCCCTGCTCGCGCAGCGCATTGGCGAGACGGTCGAAGATGAAGCCGAGTAGGGCATTGCGATGTTCGGCCTGAACTCCATTGAACGGCTTTTCGGCAGCCGCGATCAGTTCGTCAACACGGAGATCCAGCTTGCCTTCGATGAGGATCCGAATGATGCCCAGGGCATGGCGACGTAGCGCGAAGGGGTCCTTGTCGCCGGTCGGTGTCTGACCGATGCTGAATAAACCGACTAGGGTTTCGAGTTTATCGGCCAGCGCCACCACCATTCCAATGCGATTGCGCGGCAAACTGTCGCCGGCAAAGCGGGGCTTGTAATGGTCCTCGATGGCATCGGCGACGTCCGGCAACGCGCCATCATGTAGTGCATAGTAACGACCCATGATGCCTTGTAGTTCCGGGAATTCTCCAACCATATCGGTAAGCAGGTCAGCTTTGGCGAGCAACGCAGCGCGATCGGCCGGGATGGCCAACTCGGGGTCCTTGAGTTGCTCGCAAATCGAACGAGCGATCGCGGCGACGCGCTGGACACGATCACCCTGAGTGCCAAGCTGGTTGTGATACACCACCTTCGCCAGACCGAATACTCGTGAGGCAAGGGTTTTCTTGCGGTCCTGATCGAAGAAAAACTTCGCGTCGGCCAGTCTTGGACGTACCACGCGCTCATTGCCGCCGATGACTTGGCTAGGATCGGCGGGGTTGATGTTGGAGACGATCAGAAATTTATTGCTCAACTTTCCGACGGCATCGAGCAGCGGAAAGTATTTCTGGTTCGCCTTCATAGTCAGGATCAGGCATTCCTGCGGCACGTCGAGAAAGCTTTCTTCGAACTGGCCGATCAGCACGTTCGGGCGCTCGACCAAGCCGGTTACTTCGTCGAGCAGCGCGTCGTCCTCGATGGGCTTCAAATTTACGCTCGCGGCGGCTGCTGCGAGTTGATGCGCGATCTCGCCGCGACGCTTTGCGAACGAAGGAATGACCGCGCCTTCGTTTTCCATCTGTGTTTCGTAACTGTCGGCATTCTGAATCACGATGCGATCAACGCTCGACTCAAACCGATGGCCTTGGGTTGAGTTGCCTGCTTCAAGCCCAAGTACGGAAACGGCCAGGACTTCCGTTCCATATAGCGCGACGAGGCCGTGCGCAGGGCGCACGAAATTTACAGTGTCCCAGCCGTCGGCGAGCTGATAACTCATCACCTTCGGAATGGGTAACTGGGAGAGTGCGTCGTCAAGAGCTTTTTGCAAACCAACCGACAGTGAAGTGCCCTTAGCGAGCCGGTGATAGAACAACACATCGGTTTTGCCGTCGTTCTCGCGTTTCAAACCCGCCACGGCCGATTCATCCGCACCTAAGGCGACTAATTTCTTGAGCAACGCGGGGGTCGGCTTGCCATTCGCATCGAAACCCACGGCGGCCGGCATCAGTTTCTGCGCAACGGCTTTGTCCGCCGCTTTCTCGCTAACGGCCGTGATGTGAGCACCGAGACGACGCGGTGAAGCGTAATGTGTGAGTTTGCTGTTGTCGGACAGCAAACCTTGGTTATTAAGTGAAGTGTTGAGGGATTGCGCGAAAGCGTCGCTGATTTTCTTCAGCGCCTTAGGCGGCAATTCTTCGACCAAGAGTTCCACGAGGAGATTCTTGCTGCTCATGCCACATTCTTTTCCAGCTGGGCCAGCACTTCCTCGGCGTGTTCAGGTTTGGCCATGGGAAAGCCGCGGCGCGCACGGCTGTCCAGATAACTCTTTGCCACGCCGCGTGCGAGATTGCGAATGCGGCCGATATAGGCAGCGCGCTCGGTGACCGAGATGGCGCCCCGCGCGTCGAGCAAGTTGAAAGTATGCGCGGCCTTGAGCACTTGTTCGTACGCCGGCAGGGCCAGTTCTTCCCCGATGAGATGCAGCGCCTGCTTCTCATGTGCGCCAAAGGCGATCAGCAGAAAGTCGACATCGCTGTGTTCGAAATTGTAGGCCGAGTGCTCGATCTCATTCTGTTTATAGGCATCGCCGTAGCGAAGTCCTTCGGTCCAGATCAGGTCGTACACGTTGTCCACGCCTTGCAGATACATGGCCAGTCGCTCTAAGCCATAAGTGATTTCGCCGGTGATCGGCCTGCAGTTGATGCCGCCCACTTGCTGAAAGTAAGTGAATTGCGTGATCTCCATGCCATTGAGCCAGACTTCCCACCCGAGGCCCCAGGCACCCAGCGTCGGATTCTCCCAATCGTCTTCGACGAAGCGCACGTCGTTTTTCTTTAGATCGAAACCCAGCTCTTCGAGCGAACCGAGATAAAGCTCGAGGATGTTTGCCGGCGCCGGTTTCAACACCACTTGGAATTGGAAATAGTGCTGCAGACGGTTCGGGTTTTCGCCGTAGCGGCCGTCTTTGGGGCGGCGGCTCGGTTGCACATACGCGGCTTTCCACGGCTCAGGGCCGATGGCGCGAAGAAAGGTGGCGGTGTGACTCGTGCCTGCGCCGACTTCCATATCGTAGGGTTGCAACAAAGCACAGCCTTGTCGGCCCCAGAAATTTTGCAGAGTGAGAATGAGTTGTTGAAAGCTCTGCATGAAGGCGCAGATGAACGCTCGGCGGCAAAGCCGCGATTCTACTTGCTTATGCGGCGAAAAGCCCGCGGGCGCCAGAGCGCCATGAACAGAAGCGCGCAAGCAATGCAAACCGCCGCCCAATTGCCGACGCGAACATAAGGTGTCGCGCCCGTATGGCCGAGCGCCTCGCCGCGCAGCGCGCCTTCCTCAAAGTTGGGTAGACGTCCCTGCACTTCGCCGCGTTCATCAATGATCGCCGTAACGCCGGTATTGGTCGCGCGGAGCATGTAGCGGCCGGTCTCGAGCGCGCGCATTCTCGCGATACGCAGATGCTGGGCCGGTGCGAGGGAGTCGCCGAACCACGCGACATTGCTCACGTTGACCAGCACAGTCGCTTCCGGCAATTGACGGATGATCTCTTCTCCAAACGCGTCCTCGTAGCAAATGTTCAACGCCACTTTTTCGCCCGCGACCGCCAATGGACGTTGATCGAGGGACCCGCGCCCGAAATCGGATAAGGGAATGTGTAGAATGTTCACGATCCAGCCGAAGCCCGGCGGGACGAATTCGCCGAAAGGCACCAGGTGGCGTTTCGCATAGCTTTGGCTTGGCGCCGCGCCCAAGCTGATGACGGCGTTGTAAGGAATGCCCGCTTCATCTCTTACAGGGACGGGCAGGAGCAAGTCCCCTTCATTCGCCAGTGCATAAGCACGCAATTTCGCAATGTATGCCGGATCGACGTCAGACAATAAGCGCGGAATCGCAACTTCGGGCAACACGATGAGTTTCGCCTCGGCCTTTTCCGCCAACGCCGCGTAAGTACTCAGCGTGTTGTCATAACGTTCCGGCCGAAATTTGACCGATTGCGGAATGTTTCCCTGCAGCAGACCGACACTAAGCGGTGTGGTTTTCGGCTCTGTCCAATGGATTTCTCGGCCAAGAAAACCAAGCAAAGAAATGAAGCAGAGAAGGGCAATGCTGCCTTTGATCGCAATGCGCCTCGCGATCATGACGATCGCAGCAGCAACCACCGCGACAAGAAGACTGACACCGTACACGCCTAGCACGGGCGCATAACCTGCCAACGGGCCGCCGACCTGCGAATAACCGATGGCAAGCCAGGGAAACCCAGTGAAAAGCCAGCCGCGCGTCCATTCGGTTAAGCACCACGCCGCCGGCGCCATACACAACAACCCCAGCGCGGGAGATGACGCCAACCGCGCCTGAAGGTAAGTCGCGATCGCCGGAAAAAGGGCGAGGAACAGACAGAAGAGCAATGTCGCCAATGCGGCCAACGGCATCGGCATCATGCCGAAATTGTGGAGGCTCACGTAGACCCAGCTCACCCCCGCTAGAAAAAATCCGCTTCCCCAGGCGAAGCCCAGTGTGAAAGCGGACCAAGGCGAGGGCGCATGACTGCAAGCCCAAAACAATAGCGCCAGGCTAAGAATCGGCAGCGGCCAAAGCGGCCAATCGCCGAATGCAGCTACAGCCAGCGCTCCGGACGCGACGCATAAAAGGATTAAGCGCCATTGCATGTTGCGAGTAGAAGTGCTTGTTCGATTCAAGCGGTTTGCTGCGCGACGCGCTCGACCAGCAATGTATGCAGCCGGCGGCTATCCGCCCGTTGCACAAAGAACTTGAATCCGTCGATCACGATATTTTCGCCCCGCTTGGGGAGGTGACCAAAGCGACCGATGACCAAGCCGCCGACGGTATCGAATTCCTCGTCGGAGTACTCGGTGCCGAATTGCTGATTGAAGTCGGTGATCTCCGTGCGCGCTTTGACTCGCCAACGGCCACCACGCTCTCGAATGATGCTGTCTTCAATTTCGTCGAAATCGTATTCGTCTTCGATGTCCCCGACGATCTGTTCCAACACGTCCTCGATCGTGACGAGGCCTGCGACGCCGCCGTACTCGTCAACGACGATCGCCATATGATTGCGGCTGACCCGGAACTCGCGCAACAACACGTTGAGTCGTTTCGATTCCGGTATGAATACCGCGGGGCGTAGCATGTCCCTCGCGTTGAAATCGTCGTCACCGGCGTAGTAGCGGAGTAAATCTTTCGCCAGGAGGATGCCGATGACATGATCCCGATCGCGATCGATCACCGGAAAACGGGAATGCGCGGTGGAAATGACCAGTGGAATGAACTGTTCCGGCTCCTCGTTAATGTCGATGACGTCCATTTGGGTGCGCGGAATCATGACATCGCTGACTTTTACTTCCGAAACTTGCAGGGCACCCTCGATCATCCCGAGGGCATCCGCATCGAGCAGATTGCGTTCATGGGCCGAGCGCAGAAGGGAAATCAATTGCTCGCGATCTTCCGGCTGGCGCATGATCAAAGCGCCGAGGCGTTCCAGCAGAGAGGGTTTATTACTGTTGCCGTCGTCCATATGTTTTTGGAGTTCTTATGCCGATATAACGTAGGGGTCGGAGACGCCTAGCGACGCAAGGATAGCAATTTCCCGTTTCTCCATCTTCTGCGCGGCCGCCGAGTGCTCGTGATCCCAACCTTGAAGATGGAGTAAGCCATGCACGATCAAGTGGGCATAGTGATCGCGGACCGCCTTCCCTTGCTCGCGAGCCTCTCGGGCGATCACCGGTGCGCAGAGAACCAGGTCGCCGCTCAAACGTTCCGATTCGTAGGGAAAGCTGAGAACATTCGTCGCGTAGTCTTTCCCTCGATACCGTTTGTTCAAAAGCCGCGCTTCACGAGCGCCGACAAAGCGTATGGTGACGGCCGCTGTACGCCCTAGTGATGACGCGGTCCATCTGCGCACGCTATGGGCTGAAGGGAGTCCTTTACGTGCAACGGCGTATTGAACCGTCACATCAACCATTTTCTTCATGACGCGACGTAGGCGCGCGAGGACTTTCGTAAGCCTCGTAGGCGTTTACGATACGCGCTACAAGCGGATGACGTACCACGTCTTCCGATTCGAATACGGTAAAAGCAATACCGCGCACGTCGCCAAGAATGATTCGCGCTTCGACAAGTCCGCTCTTTTGCCCGCGCGCGAGATCAATTTGCGTGACGTCGCCGGTAATGACCGCTTTGCTTCCGAAGCCCATGCGAGTCAGAAACATTTTCATTTGCTCGGGCGTGCTGTTCTGCGCTTCGTCGAGAATGATGAACGAGTGGTTCAGCGTGCGACCTCGCATATAAGCAAGGGGCGCTATCTCGATTGCTCCCCGTTCGAACATCTTGCCTACCTTGTCAAAGCCCATGAGGTCGTAAAGCGCGTCGTACAAAGGCCGTAAATAGGGGTCTACTTTTTGAGCGAGATCCCCAGGGAGGAAGCCTAGTCGCTCGCCCGCTTCCACCGCCGGTCGGACGAGCACGATGCGTTTGACGGCATCGCGTTCCAGCGCATCGACGGCGCAGGCGACAGCCAAATAGGTCTTACCGGTCCCCGCCGGGCCAACGCCGAAAGTGATGTCATTGTCCCGGATATTTTGCAGATACTGGCGCTGCCGTGGAGTCCTTCCATGCAAATCCGCGCGGCGAGTGAGCAGGCCCGGGCCTTCATCTTCCTCGGCACTATGCGGCTGCTGCGCTTCAACAACGCCCAGTTGGATATCGTCGATCGTGAGTTCGCGCGAAGCGCGCGCATAGGAATCGCGTAAAAATTCTGCGGCGCGTTCGCTTTGCGGCGGTGCGCCGCGGATGCTGAAGCGATCACCTCGGCGCGCGATGCTGACATCAAGACCTCGCTCCAGTTGTCGCAGATTTTCGTCCATGGGGCCGCAAAGATTCGCCAGACGCTGGTTGTCCGGCGGACTGAGAACCACTTCGAGCGCTTTGCCCCGCGGATTGCGTGAACTCAATTGATCAGGCCGCAAGTTCGGCGTTGAGGAGCTGGCCGCGCAGCGAATGTTGATACGCGGTTTCAATGCGGACATCGACGAAACGGCCGATCAAGCTTGAAGCGCCCGGGAAATTAACCATGCGGCTGTTGTCCGTGCGGCCCGCCAACTCCTGACTGTCCTTGCGGGCGCGACCTTCCACAAGCACGCGTTGCACGCTGCCGACCATGCTTTCGTTGACAGCTCGACCGCGCGCTTCGAGTGCGGCTTGTAGGCGCTGCAAGCGTTCGGTTTTGACAGCTGGCGGCGTATCGTCCGAGAGATCGGCCGCTGGAGTTCCCGGCCGAGGGCTGTAAATGAATGAATAAGAAATATCGAAGTCGCAGTCGTCGACAAGCTTCATGGTTTGTTCGAAATCGCGTTCCGTTTCGCCGGGAAAGCCGACGATGAAATCCGAAGAGATGCAGATATCGGGCCGAGCGGCGCGCAAACGTCGAATGATCGATTTGTATTCGAGGGTCGTATAACCTCGCTTCATCGCAGCGAGAATGCGGTCCGATCCCGATTGAACAGGCAGGTGCAGATGGGAGACCAACTGCGGGATGCGGGCATAGGCGTCGATCAAACGCTGGGTAAATTCCTTCGGATGCGACGTGGTATACCGAATACGTTCGATGCCCGGAATTTCCGCCACATATTCCAGTAGCAGAGCAAAGTCCGCGATTTCTCCGCTTGGCATGCGACCTAAATAGGCGTTGACGTTCTGGCCGAGGAGCGTCACTTCCTTTACGCCGCCTTGTCCAAGATCCGCGATCTCAGTCAACACATCCTCAAAGGGGCGCGATACTTCTTCGCCTCGAGTGTAGGGCACCACGCAGTAGCCGCAATATTTGCTGCAACCTTCCATGATCGAGACGAAAGCGGTCGCGCCCTCTATTCGAGCCGGGGGCAGATGATCGAACTTCTCGATTTCCGGAAAGGAAATGTCGACCTGTGGCTGACCGCTATGACGACGCTTCGCCAACAGTTCCGGCAAGCGATGCAAAGTCTGCGGGCCGAAGACCACATCCACATAGGGCGCGCGTTTAACGATGGCAGCACCTTCCTGGCTCGCCACACAGCCGCCGACCCCGATCAGAAGATTTGGATTCGCTTGTTTCAGTGGGCGCACGCGGCCAAGATCGTGAAAGACTTTTTCTTGCGCTTTTTCGCGAATCGAGCAGGTGTTGAACAGGATGACATCTGCGTCTTCGGGGCGATCAGTTAATTCGAGGCCCTCCGCGGCATGCAGGACATCAGCCATTTTGTCCGAGTCGTACTCGTTCATTTGACAACCGAAAGTCTTGATGAAGACGCGTTTGCTCATACGTCGATCGTCAGTCCGTTCCGGGCAAAATGCGAACCGGCGCTTTATGTTTATCCGGCTGGTTGATCTCGTACGGGCTCATGATCCAGACCTTGGAGAGATACGGGCCTTCGAGCATGTATTTGACGAGCATTTCTTTTGTCACCATTTGAGGGAAGATAATTCGATTCGCCTCGTCCCGTATTTGCAATCCCGTTGTTTGTTCGATGGGTTTGCCGTTCAAGACCAGCTTGTTATTGGCCCGGTCATACTTGAGATAACCCCGGGGCGCTTCCTGCGGAAAGCTACGCAATTGTCCGATGGCCGCCGCTGATAAAAAGAGCAAGGCGATGCCCAAAAGAAGTCTGAACTGTTTCATGATCTTGCCCGTTACAAACGTACGAGCCAGCATAGCCTAAAGCGGATTGGCGGGGGAGACGCGTCTAGCGTCTCTAGAGTATTTGGTGGCGAATCAGGGATTTGAACCCCGGACCAACGGATTATGATTCCGCTGCTCTAACCACTGAGCTAATTCGCCGTGCGGGGCGTGAATTATCCGGGTGGGGACCTGCGGGGTCAAGGATGGGCCCCGATGTCAAAGTGCGCTTGACAGAGGTCAACGCAGAGCCGCATCATCGCCGCTAATATTTCTCACCAACATTAGGTTGCCGGTAGAGCGTTCGCTCCCGGCTGGTTAGAAGGGGACAACATGAAAGTATGCGTGGTCGGCGCCGGCGCGATCGGCGGTTATGTGGGCGCACGTCTTGCGCTGGCAGGCGAAGAAGTCACCTTCGTCGCTCGTGGAGCGAATCTTGAAGCTCTGCGCGCGCGCGGCATCAAGCTCGTCAATCATGACGGTACCGAGGAAATTGCGACCAACATCCGCGCCGGCAGTTTTGCCGAGGTGGGCAAACAGGACGTCGTGATCCTTGGCATGAAGGCGCATCAGGTCGAGCCGATTTTGGATGACCTGAAGCACGTTCTGCACGACGACACCATCATCATTCCGATGCAAAACGGCATACCGTGGTGGTACTTCCAGCGTCACGGCGGTCCGTTCGAGGGGCGTCATGTCGAAAGCGTGGATCCGAGCGGGCGCATTGCGGCGTCTATCGATCCGAAGCGGCTTCTCGGCTGCGTGGTTTATCCCGCTTCTGAACTGACAGCACCGGGCGTTGTGCATCACATTGAGGGAGATCGTTTCCCCATTGGCGAGTTGGATGGTTCGATGAGCGAACGTGCTCAGAAAGTTTCGGATCTATTCACCCGTGGCAAATTAAAGGCGCCTGTTTTAGAAAACATCCGTTCCGAAATCTGGTTGAAGCTGTGGGGTAACCTGACCTTCAATCCGATCAGCGCGCTTTCGCATTCGACCTTGGTCGACATTTGCCAGTACCCGCTGACGCGCGAACTTGCTGCGGCAATGATGACCGAAGCGCAGACGGTGGCGAATAAACTGAACATCACCTTTCGCGTGCCGCTGGAAAAGCGCATCGCGGGCGCGGAGAAAGTCGGCAAGCATAAAACCTCAATGCTTCAGGACGTCGAAGCAGGCCGGGATCCCGAGATCGACGGCTTGGTCGGATCGGTTTTGGAGTTGGCGAGGCTGACAGAAACGCCCGCGCCGCATATCGAAACGGTATTCGCCCTGGTGAAGTTACTGGCAAAAACGATGGCCGAAGAAAAACTGATGATTCGCGGCCAGCCACGCGGCTGAGGCAGCGGTGAATCAAAAAAACGCCGGCTAATGCCGGCGTTTTTATTTGGTTAGAATGGGCGCGTGTCCCCCACTTCGTCTTTCGACGCCCTTACCGTAGGTGCAGGCTTGGTCGGCGCGAGCTTCGCGTTAGCATCACGGCAAGCCGGTCTCGATGTTGCCCTGGTCGAGGGCGGGGTGCCGCGAGTACCTTCTACGGATTGGGACAGCCGTATTTACGCCTTGAGCCCTTCCAGCGTCGAGTTTTTAAAATCGCTGGGTGTTTGGCAAACCCTCGATCCGAGTCGCGTGCAGGCCGTTGAGCGCATGGGAATTCATGGCGATCGTGCGGATGCACGACTGGATTTTTCCGCATACGAATCAGGCGTCGAGGCGCTCGCATATATCGTCGAGTCGGGGCGCTTGCAATTTGCACTTTGGCAGGCGCTTGAACAATCGGGCGTGCAGATGTTGTCGCCGATGCGTTGCGTGCGGCTCGATTCCGCAAATACTTTGACGCTTGAAGATGGCCACTGCCTTCGCGGCGAGCTTTTGGTTGGCGCTGACGGCGCGAATTCATGGCTACGCCAAGCTGCAGGTATCGAAACGCGGACACAGCCCTACCAACAGCGAGCGGTGGTGGCGAATTTCCGCTGTGAAAAAGCGCATGCCGGCACCGCCTTTCAATGGTTCGGCGCGGATGGCGTTCTGGCACTACTTCCCCTGCCAGATCAACAGGTCTCCATGGTGTGGTCAACGCAGGAATCTCATGCCGACGCGCTTTTGAGTATGGATGCGACGACACTGTGCGCTTCCGTGGAGCGTGCTTCTTCGGGCCGTGTCGGTGCATTGGAGCCGCTTACTCCTGCACAATCTTTTTCCTTGCAGATGCTGCAAGCAAAAAAGATTGTCGTCCCGGGGATCGCCCTGATCGGAGATGCGGCGCACGTGGTGCACCCATTGGCGGGTCAGGGGGTCAATCTGGGTTTTGGCGATGCGGAGAAACTCGCACATATCTTGCGCAATTGCGAGCCGGGCCGCTCGTGCGGAGATTATGGCTTGTTAAGGCGCTATGAACGTTCCCGCGCGGAGCCGGTGTGGGCGATGCGAGAGGTGACCGACGGCCTCTCACGCTTTTTTTCCATGCAAGGGGACTTTCCCATGCTTTTGCGTAACACCGGACTGAACTTGAGCAACCGTTTGCCGGTCCTCAAAACATGGCTCGTTCGCCATGCCCTAGGTTGAAATTCATGCGCCCTTTTATTTGCTTCATGCTTGCCCTGTGCTGGGTTGTTCCTGCTTGTGCCGATGAAGAGAATGTCAAAAAGACCATCGAGGAACGTATACCCGGCATCGTCGTCGATCAGGTTCAAAGGACGCCGTTTTTTGGTTTGTATGAGGTCCGCGCGGGCGCCGATATCCTTTACACGGACGACCAAGTCAATCACTTCATGGTGGGGAATGTGGTCGACGCGCGCACACTTGAAAATCTTACGGCGGCGCGTACCCGTCAGATCAATGCCATTGTCTTCGACCAGCTACCGTTCAACCAAGCGATTCCGATCGTGCGCGGCAAAGGCACTCGCAAAATGGCGTATTTCGCGGACCCCCTTTGCGGCTACTGCCGGAAGCTGGACCGCGATCTCGCTAAATTGGAAGATGTGACGGTCTACGTGTTTCTCTATCCGGTGCTGTCTCCAGAATCCGTAGATCTCTCGCGAGCCGTATGGTGTTCGCCGACGCCAGCGATTGCATGGAGCAACTTGATGGTGAACGGCACGCGGCCGAAAACGACCGGCGATTGCCCATCAGAGGCAGTAGATCGCAATCGTGAACTCGGAAAAAAATTGAAGATATTCGGGACGCCCGGCTTAGTTTTTGAAAACAACGTTCGCGTAGACGGGGCGATACCGCTTGCCAAACTGGAGCAGCATTTGAAGGAAGCCGCTCAGTTGCGGAACAAGACCGTAGCCCCGATCAAATAATCAGCGATCGAAGATGGGGTGACCAAGGGGCAGCAGAACCCACATCTCGCCTTGCTGACGCATACGGCCCGCTTGCTCGCCTGCGGCGGCGCCGAATCCCCAAAAGAAATCCGCTCGCACAGGGCCTCTTATAGCGCCGCCGGTGTCTTGCGCGAGCACAAGCCTTTGCAACGAATTGGTGCTATTCGGTTGAGTCGTGGCGAGCCATACCGGTGCGCCCAACGGGACGTACCGTGGATCCACCGCAATTGAACGCTCCGCGCTGAGCGGCACGCCCAGCGCACCCAACGGCCCATCGTTCGAGGTGGGCAATTCACGAAAAAAAACATAGCTCGGGTTCTGGTTAAGCAATGCCTGCAATTGGTCGGGATGCGAGCGCGCCCATTTTTGGATGCCCTGCATAGAGGCTTCGCTACTTTGCAACTCTCCACGTTCGATCAAATACCGGCCGATCGATTGGTAAGGATGACCGTTCTGATCGGCGTAGCCCACACGAACGAAATCACCGTTTTCGAGTTGCACCCGTCCTGAGCCCTGGATGTGGAGGAAGAAGGCTTCGATTGCGTCATCGACCCAAACGATTTCCTTGCCCGTGAGCGCACTGCTTCCGCTTTCGATCTCCGCGCGCGACGCGTAAGGAACGATCTTACGGCCAACAAGTCGACCCCTTAGTCGCATGTTCTTTGTGTCCGGCGCCACGGCGCTGAGATCGACGGTTAAAAGATCATCCGGTGGCGCATAGAGTGGGTAGACAAAGGGCGGTCGTTTGGTGCGGCTGCCTTTTAACAAGGGTTCGTAATAGCCGGTGACCAGCCCGGGGGTGCCGTCCGCATTACTCGATCGATACGGGCGAAACAAAGTCTCAAAGTGCTCGCGAACAGCCCGTGCATCAGGCGCGTTAAGCGCTGCCGCTTTTGCGCAAACCTCACGCCAGGGCTCCTTGTTCCGTAAACTACGGCAACTCGCCAGGTAAGCAGGCCATGCGGCTGACAAGTCGTCGTCGCTCCAACCGGGCAAATCGGCAAAGAGGGCTGCTTTGAGCGGGGGGACCTTGACCGCTTCGGTTGCCGGGCACACGGGGCATGCAGGCAGCGGGGCCGGCGTGGTGCACGCCGCCGATGCGCCCAGTAACAACAAGCCTATGGCCGGCTTGGAAAGTTTTGACGACAACATCGAAAGCACTGCGATGGATGCAGGACTACTGTTGATTCTTCTTGAGGCCGGGTTGGCGCTCGGGATGTTTGTATTCATCATCTGGTGGACTTTGCCCAAGAAAGACAAATCCGACAAGAAGTGAACTAGTGGAGGATGCGGGGAACCGAAAGCGTAAATTCGGGAATCGGCGCATCGAAGCGCGTGCCATCCGCGGCCAGCATCTGATAGCTGCCCCGCATTGTCCCGACCGGCGTTGCGATCGCGGCACCGCTGGTGTACTCGAAGCTTTCGCCCGGTGCGAGAGAAGGCTGTTCGCCGATCACACCAAGTCCTCGGACTTCCTGAACGTCGTTGTTGGAATCGGTAATGAGCCAGTGACGGCTGATGAGTTGCGCCGATACGCTACCGGTGTTGCGAATGGTGATTGTGTAAGCGAAAACAAAACGCTCCGCCTGCTCATCGGATTGCTCGGGGAGGTATTGCGGCTGGGCTTCGACGCTGAACTGGTATTTATCGCTCACCAGCCTATTGCACCTGAATTCGGGCAGCGGCACAACTGGCCTAACTTGCCCTATTTGTGACCGTCCGGTGCGTTGGTCCAAATATCGCTCCGCGTACGAAAGCCGAACGTTTCGATGTGTTGGCGCGAGAGCGCTAGCAAGGCTGTCACTACATCGGCCGGGAAACCTGCACGATCGCCCCTTTCGTCAATGAGCAGCTTGTCGAAATAACTGTCCAACTCCGGCGTTCCCCACATGCCTTGAATGACTTCGGCAATGCGGGGAAAGCGCGCCTCGACAAGGGGAAGCGGATAGTATTGGTCTTTGCGCTGGCTTGAAACGTCGTTCGCCTGCTTCTGCTGGGCAAGGTACTGCGTATCGAGGTCATCGCCACTGATCAGAGACGGAAACTCGAGACTTTGCTTAAGCGATTTAACGACGCCCATATACCAAACCTCGCCCTCCCCAGGGCTCAAGTCGGCGGTAGCTGATGCTTCCGCTAGGATTTGGGCCGAGCATAACCAGTTGAGTGTCGCCGCGCAGCAACAACACGGTAAAATCCTGTTATTTTTTTAACGGCCAATCCATGAACGACGCCAAGACCTACCGCATCGCTCCGAGCATTCTTTCGGCCGACTTCTCGCGCTTAGGTGAAGAAGTGCAACAAGTCGTCACAGCGGGAGCGGACTTCATCCATTTCGATGTCATGGACAATCACTATGTGCCGAACCTTACGGTCGGCCCGTTGGTGTGCGAGGCTATCCGGCCGCTAACGAAGGCGACCATCGATGTCCATCTCATGGTCAAACCGGTGGATCGCCTTGTTCCGGATTTTGCCAAGGCGGGCGCAAATATCATCAGCTTCCATCCGGAGGCTAGCGAGCATGTGGATCGGACCATTGGGCTGATTCATGACTCGGGCTGCAAAGCCGGTCTTGTATTCAATCCAGCCACGCCTCTCGATTGGTTGGATCACACGCTGGATAAACTGGATTTGGTGTTGATTATGTCGGTCAATCCAGGTTTTGGCGGGCAGAAATTCATACCGCAAGCCTTGAACAAGCTGCGTGAAGTACGTCGTCGTATCGATGCGAGCGGTCGCAATGTCATGCTGGAAGTCGACGGCGGCGTCAAGGTAGAGAACATCGCCCAGATTGCACAAGCAGGTGCCTGCACTTTTGTAGCGGGGTCGGCAATCTTCGACAGCAAGGATTACAAGGCGACAATCGACGCAATGCGTGCCGCGCTAGCGGCAGCCTGAACGGCGTTGTTGCTACGGCGGTGTCGATGCTATAGTGCGTTCGTCTCTTTTCTGTCCTGTGATCGTGAGTCGCTTTTTCTTCGTCCTCAGTTGGCAACCCGGCCTGAACGATTGGCGCCCCTGGCGCTAGTGCTGAGTGGCCGCGCGCGTTCTTTCTCAGTGCGGTCGGTTCGAAGAATTTTCAGGAGCTGCTCATGAATGAAGCCGAATTCAAACGGCTTGCCGGATTGGGATATAACCGCGTTCCGCTGGTGTTGGAAACGCTGGCCGACCTCGATACCCCGCTATCGATTTACCTCAAACTGGCCAATCGTCCGAACACATACTTGCTGGAGTCGGTCGAAGGCGGAGAGCGCTTCGGTCGTTACTCCTTCATTGGCCTTGCCGCGCGCACGCGCCTGATCGCAAACGGCAACACGGTGAGCGTTTACCAGGACGATCAACTGGCCCAACAATGGCATGGCGATCCACTCGCGTTCGTGCGCGAGTATCTACAAGGATTCAAAGCGATCGAAAGCAAAGGCCTGCCGCGTTTTTGCGGCGGCCTTGTGGGCTATTTTGGTTACGATGCTGTCCGTTGGATTGAACCCAAGCTGACGAAGGCGAAAGCCAAGGACGATCCACTCGGCAGCCCCGATCTGTTGTTGTTGCAATCCGAAGAACTTGCCGTTGTCGATAACCTCAACGGCAAACTTTATCTCGTTGTGTACGCCGATCCGACGCAGGAGCACGCCTATCAGGCGGCTCGCGAACGTCTGAATTCGCTCAGCACTGCCTTGAGGGCGCCTTTAGATTTGCCCGCTGAAACACCGCAACGAAACGGCGTTGCCAAGTCGGGTTTCGGAGAAGAGGCATTCAAAGCCGCGGTCGAGCGTGCGAAGCGTTACATCTACGATGGCGACATTATGCAAGTGGTTTTATCGCAACGCATGAGCCAGGCGTTCGAGGCTTCGCCGCTTTCACTCTACCGGGCATTGCGCGCGCTCAACCCATCGCCGTATATGTTTTACTTCGACTTGGGCGATCAGCATATTGTCGGCGCATCTCCGGAAATCCTCGTGCGGCTGGAAAATGACGCCGTTACCGTACGGCCTATCGCCGGCACGCGTCCGAGAGGCAAAACGTTTGAAGAGGATGTGGCACTGGCGGAAGATCTTCGCGCCGATCCGAAGGAGCGTGCCGAACATGTGATGCTCGTTGATCTCGGTCGAAACGATGTGGGCCGTGTCGCGCAAGTGGGGTCTGTCAAACTGACTGAAAGCATGGCAATCGAACGCTATTCGCATGTAATGCACATCGTTTCAAATGTCGAGGGGCAGCTCAGCGACAATCTTGATGCGATCGATGTTTTACGCGCGACGTTCCCGGCCGGGACCGTCAGCGGTGCACCGAAGGTACGAGCGATGGAAATCATTGACGAATTGGAGCCGGTCAAACGCGGCATCTATGCCGGTGCGGTCGGTTACCTCGGTTTTAACGGCGACATGGATGTTGCAATCGCAATCCGAACCGCGGTTCTTAAAAATAAGGTGTTGCACGTACAGGCGGGTGCCGGCATCGTGGCCGATTCCGTACCCGATAATGAATGGCAAGAGACCTGCAATAAAGCCAAGGCGTTGTTGCGAGCTGCCGAGATCGCTTCGCAGGGCTTAAACACCGGCATGGAGTCCTGATCATGCTCTTGATGATCGACAATTACGATTCGTTCACTTACAACCTCGTGCAATATTTTGGTGAGTTGGGCGAAGAAGTGCGCGTGGTGCGCAACGACGAAATCACGCTGGAACAAATTGCGGCGATGAAGCCCGATCGTATCGTGGTGTCACCGGGGCCTTGTTCGCCGAACGAGGCAGGTATTTCGGTACCGCTCATTAAGGAGTTCGCCGGAAAAATTCCGATCTTGGGCGTATGCCTGGGCCATCAGAGCATTGGCCAAGCATTCGGTGGCAAAGTCGTCCATGCCGGTAAGGTGATGCACGGCAAAACCAGCGCCGTGCGTCACGCGGATAAAGGTGTATTCCAAGGCCTACCCCAAGATTTTCGCGCGACGCGTTATCACTCGCTGGCGATCGAGAAGGCGTCTATGCCGGCGTGCTTGGAGATCACTGCACAAAGCGAGGACGGGGAGATTATGGGTGTGCGACATCGGGACGTCGCGGTCGAAGGCGTGCAGTTCCATCCCGAATCGATTCTCACAGAGCACGGTCATCAGCTGTTGCAAAACTTCCTGAACCAGTCGAAGCAAGCACAAAAGTGAAGATGAATCCCCAGGAGGCGCTGCAGCGCGTGATTGAACATCGCGAGATCTTCCACGATGAAATGCTCGATCTCATGCGTCAAATCATGAGCGGCGATATGTCGCCCGTCATGATTGCCGCTCTCACAGCAGCACTTCGAGTAAAGAAAGAAACGATTGGCGAAATCACGGCGGCTGCCCAAGTGATGCGCGAGTTGGCCACAAAGGTCACTGTGCGCGATCCGCATAACTTGGTCGACGTGGTTGGCACCGGAGGGGACGGCGCTCGTACATTTAATATTTCCACCGCATCGATATTTGTCTGCGCAGCGGCCGGCGCGCGCGTTGCAAAACATGGCGGCCGCGCCGTGTCGAGCAAATCCGGAAGCGCCGACGTGTTGGAAGCCTTAGGTGTCAACATCAATCTACCTCCTGAGAAAGTAGGCGAATGTATTGACCGTGTGGGTGTTGGGTTTATGTTCGCGCCGAATCATCATGCGGCGATGAAGCATGCCGCGCCGGTGCGTCGTGAACTGGGTGTTCGCACTATTTTCAATATCTTAGGACCTTTGACTAATCCAGCGGGGGCCCCAAACCAATTGATGGGTGTTTTCCACCGCGATTTGGTCGGAATACAGATCAGGGTGCTCGAGCGCTTGAAAGCGCGTCATGCGATGACGGTCTATGGCGCAGACGGTTTGGATGAAATTTCCATTAGCGGCGAAACCTTCATCGGTGAGCTCAAAAATGGCCAGATCAACGAATATAGTGTTCGCCCGCAGCGGTTCGGTCTGCCTTTGCATGAGGCATCGACCATTTGTGTAGACACGGTCGAAGAGTCCAAGGCGATGGTCTTATCGGCGTTGGAAAATAAGGCGAGCGCCGCGCGAGACATCGTCGCGTTAAATGCAGGGGCGGCAATCTATGTGGCCGGTAGCGCACCCACTTGGGAAGAAGGCGTTATCAAAGCCCTCGCTGTTCTTGCGGATGGTACTGCTCGAGATAAGCTCGACCAGTTCGTGCGGTTCACCCAAGAGGCCGGTAGTGGCTGACATTCTCCGGCGCATTCTCGAGGTGAAAGCAAGGGAGGTTGCTGAGGCCGAGAAACAAACGCCTCTTTCCGCATTAACAGCGCAAATCGAAGCGGCGCCGCCATTGCGCGATTTCGTAGGTGCGGTGCGCGACCGAGTCGCACGCAAACAGCCCGCGGTGATTGCGGAAATCAAAAAAGCGAGCCCAAGTAAAGGCGTATTGCGAGAGAACTTTAATCCCGCCGATATTGCCGCGAGTTACGCGAAGCATGGCGCCGCTTGTCTATCCGTTCTGACGGACCGTGAATTCTTTCAGGGCTCCCCTGCATATCTCCAAGCCGCCCGGGCCGCTTGCACGCTGCCTGTGCTGCGCAAGGATTTCATCGTTGATCCTTATCAAGTGTATGAGGCCCGCGCGATGGGCGCGGATGCAATTCTCCTGATCGTCGCCGCGCTAGATATTCCGCAGATGCAGCGACTTGAAGAAGCGGCCATCGAGCTTGGGATGGCGGTGGTGGTAGAAGTGCATGAAGCGGCTGAACTTCAAGCGGCCCTGACGCTGAAGACACCGCTTATTGGAATCAACAATCGCAGCTTGCGAAGCTTTGATACCAAGCTGGAAGTGACTTTCGATTTGCTTTCCTCTATTCCGTCTTCCCGTCTCGTCATTACCGAGAGTGGAATTGCGCGCCCCGAAGATGTGCATGAAATGCACCAACGCGGCGTATATGCGTTCTTAGTGGGCGAAGCGTTCATGCGTGCGCACGATCCAGGTGCGGAGTTGGCGCGTCTTTTCCTCGAATGAAAGCGATATAACGAAATGTTTATTACACATAAATATTCGTTCGCAGAGCTGTAACAAAAATAACGCATCATCCCCGCTCCGTCGGATATCCAGCGGAAGAGCAATGTGATCGCATTGCCTCAAAACCTACGGGGAGAGTTTTAAATGCAGAAAAAACTGTTGGCCGCCGCAATGGCCGCCGCATTCGTGTCGCCAACTGCGTTCGCACAAGGTTCGAATGTCACCATTTACGGATTGCTGCAACCGTCCGTTGATTTCATCGACACCGGCGACGAGTCGGGGACCTCGGTTCAGGGTAATACCTCGCGAATTGGTTTTTCCGGAACGGAAGATCTCGGCAACGGCTTGAAAGCGATTTTTCAAATCGAGACGCTCGTCAATCTCAACACGCAAGGCGAAGGTAGCAGCCAAGACAGCTTGCTCGGTACGCGCGATTCCTGGGTCGGTCTTTCCGGCGCCTTCGGTTCCTTCACCCTCGGTAACCATCAGACCGCCTCGGTACGCGGGACGTCTTATCTGGATCCCTTCGCGGACAGCATTGGCGACTACAACGACATCGTTGGTCTGGTGCGTCGAGCTGGCGCCAATGCGGGTTTTGACTCACGCATCAACAACTCGCTGTACTACACCTCGCCAAAGTTCGGCGCTTTCCAGGTTCTGGCCTCTTATGCATTAGCAGCGAACAACGACATCGACGATGACGCAGACGAGGACAATGTTTACGCCGTCGCCCTCACTTATTCGACCGGCCCC
>DATEOW010000185.1:0-27157 GCA_035273665.1 Burkholderiales bacterium
GCCTATGAGTTCCGTGACCGCATCATGGAAAGCGCAGTGTTCGGGCTGGTTGCGATCGATGACGAAGGTCGCTTTCGCATGGTTAATCAGCATTTCGCGGACATGGCCGGTTACAACGTCGAGGATCTCATCGGACAGGATTATTCGATCCTGCTTTCGGCGGACAAGCACGCAGCGATGTTGCCCTACTTTCATCGTGTGATGCGTAAGCGCCAAGTGCTGCGCGATTTCGAAACCGAAATTATCCGTCAGGACCGCTCCACATTGACCGTTGTCCTGGGCTGGAGTCCGATTGTCGTCGATGACAAGGTGGTCGGCGTGGTCGGGACCGCACTCGATATCTCCGCGCGGAAGCGGGCAGAAGAACAGGTGCGCGTGCTCAACGAGGAACTGGAACGACGCGTCAAGAAACGCACCGCTCAGTTGGAAGAAGCGGTGAAAGAATTGGAAGCCTTTTCCTATTCCGTCTCGCACGATCTGCGTGCGCCTTTGCGTCATATCAATGGGCATGTGCAGTTGTTGATGGAAGAACTTCAGAACATGCCGGACAAGGCACGCAGCCGCTTGCAACGCATCGGCATATCGGCATTGCAGATGGGCGAACTGATCGACGATCTTTTGATGTTTTCGCATATGGGGCGCGCGGAAATGCGCCACACACCGGTCGACATGCAGGCGCTCGCCAAGGAAACGATGCAAGCGCTGTTGTTGGAGACGGGCGACCGCCGCGTCGAATGGGAAATCGAAGCGCTGCCCCCCGCGAAAGGTGATCCCGCGATGCTCAAGCAAGTGTGGGTCAACTTGCTTTCAAACGCGTTGAAATATTCAGGGGAACGCAATCCCGCGCGGGTGGATATTTGCGGCGAGGTTACGGAGCGCGGCGAACGTTGCTATTGGGTGAAAGACAACGGCGCGGGTTTCGATATGGCGTATGCGGACAAGCTTTTTGCGGTGTTTCAACGCCTGCATCCCTACGAGCGTTTTGAAGGTACCGGCATCGGCTTAGCGAACGTGCGACGGATTATCGAACGACATGGTGGACAGGTGTGGGCCGAGAGCACCGTCGATCGCGGCGCCACGTTTTACTTTACGCTGCCCGAAGAAGATTAATTGGCGGCGACCGAGCCGGCATCTTTGGACCGCTTGTCCGCGGCCAGCGTGCGAAAATCCCGCGCATAGCGCGCGAAGCGTTCCACTACTTCGGTTCTTTGCGAGGCGCTCAAACTCCGATCGATCGCGACGACATAGTCGACGAAATCGCTTTCGAAACGTTTTGCCGCCTCAGCGTATTCGGGCGGCCGATTGCGCTCGAAGTTGTTGAAATAGTCGTAGAGGCGCGACCTGAGTTCGGCTTGTGTACCGCGCTGCCGAAGGATGGCGACCATGTCCTGCTGGCGACGTTTGCGTTCTTCCAACTTACGTTGCGCGGCAAGCGGATGCGCGCGAATGAATTCCACGGTGATTCTTTCTTGTTCCGGCCCCAAATCGCCGATCCAATTGCTTAACCGTTTGCTATATGCCTTGACTTGCGCGCGCTCGCGATCTTCGGCGTCGCCGCGCAAGAACTCGCGCCGAAACTCCTCGTTCTTTTCCGCAAACTTTTCCTCGAGCGCGGCGATGTTGTCGGCATTTAAGGTAGCAAGCGCCGGCATCGCATCATCGACGGCATGGTTCACCAAGCTACGGTACCGCGCTCGAACCGATTCGATGGCCCACAAGACATCGGGGCGTTGCGTCCCCCGGCTGATACGCGCGCCGGCATCCTCGAATAAATTGGCATAACGAGGAAGCTCTTCGCGGCGGTGCCAAGCGTGCAGGCGCTGCAAGCCCGCTTGGAGCGCATCGGCCTGCGGGCCCTCGATATCGAAGTAGTCATCGGCTAATAAACGCAGTGCGGTGTCGCTATTGTTGTAGGCGACTTTCACCAGCGCCCCGCAGCCGCTTAGGAGAAAAGCCATTAAAACAAGTAATAAACTGCCTCGGTTCACCAGTAATTTTCCACCGTAATTTGGCCGGGGTCGCGCCGGCGATGCTTCTTCATCCCTCGCAATTGCAGTGCCGAGAGCGTGTCTCGCACCATATCGGGGTTGCCGCAAAGCATGATCTGAGAGGTCTGAACGGAGAGCGGCACCCCGGCCGCCGCTTCCAATCTTCCATCCGTGATCGCCGCGGGGATGCGCCCGATCAACGCGCCCGGATGCGCCTCGCGACTCACAAAAGAGATCATGCGGAACTGCGCCGCATGCGCGGCTTGAAGCGCTTCGATTGTTTCGCGGTAGCTTAGTTCTAAGGCATGCCGCACCGCATGCACGAGCATTACTTTGCCGAAGCGCTGCCAAGGGACAGCCGTTTTCAACATAGACAAAAACGGCCCAATGCCGGTGCCAGTCGCGATCAACCAAAGATTCTCGGCATCCAAGACTTCCGAGAGAACAAGAAAGCCGGATGCCTTCGGCGCAACTAAGACTTTGTCTCCGGCTGCTAGGTTCGGCAGACGCGAACTGAGCGGTCCCTCCGCGACCTTAATGTAATAAAACTCGTAGGGTCTTTCATGCGGCGCATTGACGAAGGAATAGGGACGGGCAACCGTTTCGCCGTCGATATCCAGCGCAAGCTTGCCAAACTGGCCTGCCTCGAAAGGCGCGATCTCGGCCTCTACTTGAAGCGAAAAGAGGCTATCGGTCCATTGCTTTTGTCCCGCCACGGTCGCTTCAACCCAGTTGCTCATGAAAAGCTTTCTTCTTTGTCGTTAGCCCGATTTTAAGGCGATATAAAATCGGAGTATGAATACCCTGACGAAGTTCCTCTTCCTCTCGTGCGCTTTCTTTGGTTTTAGCGGTGTCGCCCTGGGCGCTTTTGGCGCTCATGCGCTCAAAGCACGGCTGGGACCCGACGCAATGGCGATTTATCAAACGGCTGTGCAGTATCAATTCTGGCATGCGCTAGGCATCGGTCTTATTGCGTTGACGCTTTTGCACATGCCCGCATCCGCCACGCTCAAGTGGGCGGGCGTACTGATGGCCATCGGCATTGTTCTATTCAGCGGAAGTTTGTATGCGTTGGCGATAAGCGGCATACGCAGCTGGGGAATGATTACGCCGCTAGGCGGCGCGACGTGGCTCGTCGCGTGGACATTGTTCGGCTGGGCGCTCTGGCGGAGCTGAATAGCGCGACAGGAGGGTTAGTAATTCCCTTCCTTTTGATGTCGATTGCATAAAACCGCGCCAAGGCAACTTGCGCCGGAGGGACAGCTCCACTACGCTGCCGCGGGGAGAATGACAAAAGGGGAGGTCGCATGAGCACGAACCCGTATGCAGCACCAAGATCCGCGGTGGCGGACGTCATAAACGATGCTATCGATGGGGATTTCATCCCCGACGGACAAGTGGTCAGCATCGGCAACGCATGGCCCTGGATCACTCAAGGATGGCGGCTCTTCCGCGAGCAGCCGGGTATGTGGATCGGCGGCTTGCTGCTCATCGCGCTTATCTTGATGGCGATCGCTTTTATCCCCTATGCAGGCATTGTCGCGATGGCCCTGCTTTACCCGATCTTCGGCGGCGGCATCATGATCGGCGCCAACTCCGTCTGGAAAAACGGCTCGATGGAGTTCGGCCACTTTTTTGCAGGCTTTCAGAACCGCTTCGGTGCGTTGGCCACCCTAGGCGTGATATTCATGCTCTGTTCTTTGGTGATCAATTTGTTGATCGCTTCGATCGCGGGGCTTGATGCGACTTATTTCTTCAACCCAGGCAGCGAGCTTCCGGAAAACCTGGATTGGCAACGCTATTGGCTCGGCACACTGGTCGGTCTCGCGATCTGGGTGCCCATCTACATGACCTTGTGGTTCGCCCCGGCGCTCGTCCTGCTCAACGATATGAGCGTCGCCCAAGCGATGAAAACCAGTTTCTTAGCATGCCTGAAAAACTTTCTCCCTTTCCTCTTGTATGGCGTTTTACTGACGGTTCTGACCATTGTGTCGGCCATACCGCTGGGACTCGGCTTATTCATCACGATGCCGCTTTGGGTGATCACCATTTACACGGCATATCGCGACATCTTTTATCTGGACTGAATTGCCGCTTCTCGATACATCGCGCCGCATCGGCACGCCGGAGGGCATTGAACTCGCCCTCCCGGTTGCCGGGCCGGCGGCGCGCGCGCTGGCTTGGCTCATCGATCTTGCCTTGCGCATGGCCATCCTGATCGCGGTAATGATCCTGGCGAGTTTTCTAGGACGCGCAGGTGGCGGCGTGGCGCTCATTACCGCTTTTTTTCTGGAGTGGCTGTTTCCTGCCTGGTGTGAAGTGAACATGAACGGCGCCACGCCCGGCAAGAAAGCTTTAGGGCTGGTCGTGCTGCATGACGACGGCACGCCTGTGCGCTGGCCCGCAGCGATGACTCGCAATCTTTTGCGCACAGTCGATTTCCTACCTTTTCTCTACGGCTTCGGCTTGCTCGCGATGCTGATCAATCGCGACTTCAAGCGGCTGGGCGATTTAGCTGCGCACACAATCGTGGTCTATCGCGAAGCGAAACCGCGTGCCGTGGCAGTTCCAATGGCACCGCCGCTTGCACCGCCCGCGTTATTGGCGCTGGACGAGCAGCGTGCCGTATTGGACTTTGCCGAACGTTCGGCGAGTCTTACGACGGAACGAGCAGAAGAACTAGCGGAAATCGCATCGCCTTTGCTCTCAGCCGGCGCTCGGCATGAGAGCGCCGCACAGAAGCTGATCCGCATGGCCAATCATCTGATTGGGCGCAAATGAAGCAGGCCATATTCGAAACGCGCTATGCGGAGGATTGGAACCGATTCGAAACCTGGTTGCAGCGCCGGGAAAAATCCTCGCGCCGGAAAAAGGGGAAAGACGCGGAAGCCGAAACTGCGAACGATACGGAAATTCCGCAGCTTTATCGGCGCGTCTGTCAGCATTTGGCACTTGCCCGGGATCGCCATTACAGCCCCGATTTGGTTGACCGGCTCAATCGCCTCGCGCTTCGAGGCCACCATGTGTTGTACGGCGTACAGCCGCGCAGCCTCGGTGTAATCGATTTTCTCACGCGAGGTTTTCCGCGCTTGATACGCGCCGAACGCAAGGTCGTGATTGCGGCGTGTCTGCTTTTCTTCGGTCCGCTCGCGGGGATCGTCGCCGTATTGCAATGGCATCCCGAGTTCATCTATTACCTCGCCGATCCGGCGCAGCTTCGAGAATATCAGTCGATGTACGACCCCGAGGCGCAGAAAGAAGAAATCCGCGGCGCGGATAGCAATGTGCAAATGTTTGGCTTGTATATCTGGAACAACATCCGCATCGGGTTCCAGACTTTTGCCACTGGCCTGTTCTTTGGCGTCGGCAGTTTATTGGTGTTGTTGTTCAACGCCGTCATGATCGGTGCGGTCGCGGGTTATCTGCACTCCATCGGCTACGGTTCCACCTTCTGGCCCTTCGTATCCGGTCACAGCGCCTTTGAATTGACGGCGATCGCAATCTCGGCAGCCGCCGGCTTCAAGTTGGGCGGCGCACTCATCGCTCCGGGGGCACTTACGAGAAAGATGGCGCTCGTGATGGCTAGCCAAACGGCGGTGCGCTTAATGTATGGCGCGGCGCTTATGCTGCTCGGCGCGGCTTTCATCGAAGCGTTCTGGTCGCCTCACCACGGCATTCCTTCGTGGATCAAATACAGCGTCGGGATTGGATTCTGGGTGCTGCTCGCCCTGTACTTTTTCTTCGCAGGGCGCAAGGAAGCATCAGAACATGGGACTTGAGCGCTTAAGCGTTGCCGTTCGTCCCAGAGCCGGATGGGAAGCGATTGATTTGGGCTTCACCATGGCGCGGGAATGGTGGCGGCAGCTATGGTCCGTCTGGCTCTGCTTCTATGTGCCGGCAGCAGTGCTCCTGCATGTGGTGTTCTGGGACCGCATGTGGGTCGCCATGCTCCTGCTTTGGTGGCTGCATCCCTTTTTCGAACGAGCCGTCATGCACGTCGTCGGGCAGGCAGTGTTCGACGTCCCGCCGAGTCTTCTACAAACCTTGCGGGCAACGCCACAATGGCGCAAACCGGGTTTATTTACTGCGCTAAGTTTTTATCGCTTAGACCCCGCCCGCTCGCTGATGCTGCCCGTATGGCAACTCGAACAGCAGCGAGGACGTGCCGCAAGGCAACGTCGGAAACTCCTTGGCAAGCGACTGCGCGGTTATGGCGTGTGGCTGACCCTGCTGTGCAATATGTTTGTGTACTTGTTGTACCGCAGCGTATTGATCATTCCGCTTTTGCTAAAACCGGCAGGCGCCGACGCGGAGTTTGATTGGAACGCGCTTTTCGCACAAGGACGTCTCGACGTGTGGGGCTGGCAAAACAGTCTGTGCCTTGTCATCGCCTTCTCGATCATGCAGCCTTTTTATGTTTGCGGCGGCTTCGCCTTATATCTCAACCGCCGCGCCGCATTGGAAGGATGGGATATCGAAATTGCGTTGCGCAAACTTGCGCAGCGTTTAACACGGGTCGCCGCAGGTTTTGTCCTATGCGTCATCATCGGCGCAAGTGTGTTTCACGCGCCGGCACTCCATGCGGAAGAGCGTCCGAGCGAAGCGATCAAGGAAATTCTCGCCCAACCGGAATTCAACCAGTATCGCGAAGGCAAGCGCTGGGAATACCGCGGCCCGGAAAACAAGGAAGAAAAAGATGAAAAAGAACCTTCCGAGTTTTGGCAGGAGCTAGCCGAAACGATTGCACGCATCGCGCAAGTGCTCGCATGGCTCGGCGCGGGCATCATCGTTTTTCTGATTGGTCGAGCCATTCTCCGCTATACCGGTTGGCTTCGCGCCAAGAAAGTCGAAACCTATGCACCGCCGGAGGCGATGTTCGGACTCGATCTCACGCCGGACTCGCTACCCGACGATGTCGCCGAGGCGGCGGCCCAGCTCGCTCGCGAAGGGAAACTACGCGAAGCCTTATCCTTGCTCTATCGTGGCGCTCTCTCGGCGTTGGTCCATGCGAAGCAGGTGCGCTTAAGTGAAGGGGACACCGAGGGCGACTGCCTTCAAGCGGCTCGTCGCGCATTGCCGGGCCCCGGCACTCAATACTTCACACTGCTCGTGGATGCTTGGCGAGACACCGCATACGCCAAACGCTTGCCCGCGAGCATGCAGGTGGAGAACCTTTGCCGCGAATGGAATATGCATTTCGGTGCGAGTGAGAAACCCGCATGAAATTGCGCATCTTACTTGGCACCGTGTTTTTGATACTGGTCGGCCTTGTCGCGCGCTGGTTTTTTTTGAACTTTGAGTACGTCGACTACCGCGAGCCGATCGGCATGAGCGCCGAGGCAAAACGCAACCCTCATTTAGCCGCCGAACGCTTGATGACTCGGCTCGGTACGCCGGCAAGCGAATTAAGAACCCTCGCCGGCATTGGGAAGTTGCCGTCAAACGGCGTTCTGGTGATCGGCGATGAACGCGACATTCTCACGCCGCAAGCGCGCGAAGCGCTGCTGACGTGGGTACGTCGGGGCGGTCACCTGATCACGGAAGATATCAGCGTCGACAAGAAGGATCCCCTACTCGATACGCTGGGCGTACGCCGCGAGGAAGTAGACGACGAAGATGAAGGTAGAGTGTGGCCGCTTGTAGGCATCAATCTGCCCGGCTCGGAGCGGGTGCTCAATGTGCAAATGCATCAGTGGCAAAGTATCGAGCGCAACGAATCTATATTTTATGCACGGAGCGATCACGCGAATCATGTGCTGCATTTTCCTTTTGGTGACGGACATGTCACGGTACTCAACAGCATGTGGTTCCTGACGAACGGCGGCATTGGGAAATATGACCACGCGGAATTCCTCGCCGGCCTCGTGCGCCTCGCTCCTCAATCTAAAAGCATCGCTTTTTTCAATCAGCCGGAAGATCTTTCGATCTGGGACTGGCTGCTTGAAAACGCATGGGCTGTTTTACTAACCGGCGCGCTGGCGCTTGCTTTGTGGTTATGGCAAATCGTCCCACGCTTCGGTCCCATTGCGACAGATCCTCAGCGCGAACGCCGCAGCTTGCTTGAACACTTACGCGCTTGCGGTCGCTTCGAATGGGCAGCAAAAGGTGGACGTCCGAAACTGGTTGAATCGGCGCGCGAGGTCGCGTGGCGTCGGGTTTGTCGCGCCCATCCCGAACTGGCGCTAATGTCCGCCGAGGAAGCGCGTTCGTATCTCGCACAGATTTTTGGTTTGCCCCCGGAAGATATACGGCGGCTTACCGTGGGGACAGGCGCCCCGAACGAAAACGATTTCATTCGCAGCATGCAAGTGTTTCAACATATTCATGAGCATTTGGAGCCGCGCGCCAACGCCCGCGGCAAAATCATTTCCGAGGGGAACCTATGAGCAACTCGAATGTGCCGGCCGATAAACTGGAGCAGGCTGTCAAAGTCGTCTCCGCTATGCGCGAGCAGATCGCGCGCGCTTTTGTCGGCCAAGCGGAAGTCGTCGAACAGGTATTGGCGGCGCTGCTCGCCGGCGGCCATGTGTTGATCGAAGGTGTGCCGGGGCTGGGCAAGACACTGTTGGTACGTGCTTTAGGCCGAACATTCGACGGCAAATTTGCGCGTATTCAGTTCACGCCCGACTTGATGCCAGCGGATGTGACGGGACATACGCTGTACGACCAATCAAGCGGCCAATTCACCACCAGGCGAGGGCCGGTGTTTACGAATCTCTTGCTTGCTGATGAAATCAACCGCGCACCAGCGAAAACACAAGCAGCGCTGCTCGAAGTCATGCAGGAAGGGCAAGTCACCATCGAGGGCACCGCGCATCGGCTCGATCCGCCCTTCATGGTGTTGGCCACCCAGAACCCCATCGAACACGAAGGCACTTACGCGCTGCCGGAGGCACAGCTGGATCGTTTTTTATTGAAGGTACGTATCGACTACGCGCCGGCGGATCAGGAAGCGACGATGGTGAAACGGATTACGAGCGGCCAAGTTGGGGACAAGTTGAATGTGGAAGGCGTGTCGCCGCTGGTACAGCCGTCCACTATCCTCGCGCTGCAAACAATCGCTGCGAACATTGCGATTGACGACGCGGTGCTCGACTATGCGATTCGCATCGTGCGCAGCACCCGAGGCTGGAATGGCATTGCTATCGGCGCAGGTCCGCGCGGAGGGATCGCGCTGGTGCGCATTTCGCGAGCCGCCGCCTTGATCGCCGGCCGCGACTTCGTTACCCCGGATGATGTGAAGCGGATGGCCCTGCCTTGTTTGCGTCATCGGATCGCGCCCTCCCCTGAATTGGAAATCGAAGGCCACAACAGCGACAGTTTGCTCAAGGCCATGCTCGACAAAGTGGAAGCGCCGCGGAGCTAGCAGATCCAAATGCTGATCCCCTCCCGTCATCTCGGCACGCTTGCCTATGCAATCGTTTTTGCGGCGATTATCTCGTCCGTCTGGACGGAGTTTCTACAGCCGATTCTTCTTATTGCAGTGTTGATCGGAATCGTTTCAGCAATTGATGGGTTGGCCGCGATCCGCAAGGCGGAACCGACAGCTTCTCGAACCATTGCCGCCTCGCTGCCGCTGGGCGTCCAACATGAGGTTGTCTTGCGCTTGCATAACAATGCAGCACAAACGTTGCAAGTGGAGGTGTTCGACCATTATCCCGATGGCGTGGTGGTGGAGAATCAACCACAGACGCTAACATTGCCGAAAGGCGGCTGGGCCGAAGTGCGCTACACCCTCTTTCCGCTACAGCGGGGCGATTTGCGCTTTGAACACCTCGCCATACGCATCCAATCGCCGCTCCGTCTGTGGCAGATGCAGCGCCGGTTGCCGCTTGCTTCGCATACTCGGGTATACCCCAATTTCGCCGCGCTAACGAAGTTCGCCTTGCTCGCTACAGACCATCGACTTTCACAAATCGGCGTGCTGCAAAGGCGCCGCCGAGGCGAAGGTCTCGATTTCCATCAGTTGCGCGAGTACCGGGAAGGTGACTCGCAGCGACAGATCGACTGGAAGGCCAGCGCGCGTATGCACAAGTTCGTCTCGCGAGAGTATCAAGACGAGCGTGATCAGCAAATCGTTTTGCTGATCGATTGCGGCAGACGCATGGCCGCCAAGGACGATGCGCTTTCCCACTTCGATCATGTGTTGAACGCGGCGCTATTGCTCGCCTATGTATCTTTGCGGCAGGGGGATGCCGTCGGCCTCGCAACGATGTCAGGACCGCAGCGTTGGATTGCGCCGCGCAAGTCACGAGCGACCATCGATCTCATTTTGAATAGCGTGTATGACCTTCAGCCCACACATGCCGCCACAGACTACTACACGGCAGCGGTAGAACTCATGAAGCGGCTACGCAAGCGCGCACTGGTGGTCGTGCTTTCCAACATGCGCGATGAGGACGACGACACGCTGAGCCCCGCACTTCAGCTTCTGCAATCGCGGCATCTCGTACTTTTCGCCAGCTTGCGAGAAGGCGTTTTGGGCCGCGCCCTTTCCTCTCAGGTCGATAACCTGGACCGCGCCTTGACGCATGCGGCCACCGCCTCGTATCTGCAGCACCGAGAACTCAGCTTTAAGCGACTGAGCCATCATGGGGCGGTATGTCTGGACGTAGAGCCGGCCGCATTGCCAATCGCTTTGGTTAACCGTTATCTGGATATCAAGCGCACCGGGAGGCTTTAACGCGCTAGGCGACGTACTTAAGCTGTAAAATCGGCCCGGTCCAATTCTTGAGTCGCGCATGAATCCTCGCCAGCTTTTGATCGATAGCTTTCACGCCGCAGTCGCCGCAGCCGACCCGCTTAAGGTTCTTCCCTCGCATCTGCCCCAACCGCCGAAAGGCCGCACACTTGTCGTGGGCGCCGGCAAAGCAGCTGCATCAATGGCATTGGCGGTGGAACAAAACTGGCCGGCCAGCGCGCCGCTGGAAGGGTTGGTGATTACCCGTTATCGGCACGGCCTCTTGACGAATCGCATCAAGGTGATCGAAGCGGGCCATCCCGTTCCGGACGAAAGCGGCGAAAACGCCGCTCGCGAGATTTTGCGTCTGGTTAAAGCGCTCGGACCGGACGATCTACTACTTGCGCTCGTATCCGGCGGCGGATCAAGCTTGCTTTCATTGCCCGTCGAGGGCATTAGCATGAACGAGTTGAAGGCGACGACCAAAGAGTTGCTTCGTTGCGGTGCGCCCATTCAAGACATGAACACCGTGCGCAAACATCTGTCGGTCGTTCAAGGCGGTCGCTTGGCTGCGGCGACGAAGGCGCGAGTCCTAGCATTGATCGTTTCGGATGTTACCGGTGACGATCCCACGCATATCGCTTCGGGCCCTTGCTCGCCCGATCACACGACCTATCAGGACGCGTTGGACATCTTCAAGCGCTACGACATGAAAGTGCCCCAGGCAGTCATTAACCACCTCGAACGAGGGGCGCGTGGCGAGATCGCGGAGACGCCCAAACCGGGGGACAAAATTTTTAGTCGTGTCGATAATCGCGTTATCGCCACGGCACAACAATCACTACAAGCCGGCGCGGCGTTTGTTCGCCAACAAGGAGTAACGCCTGTGATTTTGGGCGACAGCGTCACTGGCGAGGCCAGCGAAGTAGCCAAGGTATACGCCGCGCTAGCGCGGCAAATCCGCACGCATGGCGAACCCTTCAAGCCGCCGGTCGCACTGATATCGGGCGGCGAATGTACGGTCACCGTAAAAGGCCAGGGACGTGGTGGCCGTTGCACCGAATTCCTCCTGTCGCTTGCGATCGACCTGGATGGCGAACCGCAGGTCCACGCGCTCGCGGCGGATACGGACGGCATCGATGGCTCGGAAAACAACGCCGGAGCCGTTCTCAGCCCGGATTCGCTCAAGCGCGCGGAAGCAGCAGGATTGAAAGCGAAACAATTCGCCGCGGGAAACGACGCCTATGGCTTTTTCAGCGGCTTAGACGATCTCGTCGAGACCGGGCCTACCCGGACAAACGTGAATGATTACCGAATCATCCTATTGATTTGAAGAGAGCAGATATTCATGTGGTAAATACCGCAATGGAATTGAATCTATATAACGAATATTTTGCACTGCCACAAAAACATTGATTGGATAGCGCTACCTTCCGCCTCCACAATTCAGTCATCGCAAATTTCGCGATGATTCATGGATGAGGAACTCAAATGAGTAGCTTAGTTGATGCAGTTGTAGTGGTACTTCAGGTTGTCGGTGTCGCTGCCGTGGTCTACGGCTTGTTTCTGAAATTGCACGCCGATATCTCTCCGGCCAAGACCGCTAAGGGTCTGGTATCCGGTAACTGAGCGGCGGTATGAGTGCCGCTCTCCCAAGAACACCGCCGGCTGAACCGTCAGTCCGGCGGCCTTCTTTATAAGTTAGCGCTCGCTAACTTTCGTGCAGGCTTTGTCAAAAAGCCTGGTTCCCCCGGAATTCTTTCGCACTCTCTTTCAAGGCCTCCTTCAGTTCGCATTGAGGCGACCGATGTTCGCTTATACGGGCATGTGCCTATTCTGAAGGGGCAAAAAAATGGTTGGAATGATCGACAGCGCGGTAGCCACAATGCAAGTCCTGGGCGTAGTTGCCATGATGTGCGGCTTTGTCTTGAGCATGATGCGCAAGGAGCATGTGCCCCACGAAAACGTCCAGAGCATGGCGCGCTACTAAAGCCAGCCCAAAACAAAAAAGCGCCGGTATCGGCGCTTTTTTATTGGGGGAGGCCGCTTAAGCGGCTTCGCCGGAAGCCTCGGTAGGCTCCGGACGATCCATCAATTCAACCAGCGCCATGGGCGCATTATCGCCCTGGCGGAAACCGAACTTCAGGATGCGCAGATATCCACCGTTACGCGTAGCGTAGCGCGGTCCCAACTCATCGAACAATTTCACCACCATGTCGCGATCGCGCAGGCGGTTGAACGCTAAGCGTCGATTGGCCAAACTCGGCTTCTTGCCCAAGGTAATCATGGGTTCGACAACCCGACGCAATTCCTTAGCCTTTGGCAGC
This sequence comes from Burkholderiales bacterium, assembly GCA_035273665.1. Taxonomy (GTDB): domain Bacteria; phylum Pseudomonadota; class Gammaproteobacteria; order Burkholderiales; family SG8-39; genus DATEEW01. The sequence goes on from DATEOW010000185.1 coordinate 12,996, forward strand.
GTGGTCTGAATAACCTCGTGCTTGAGCAAGGAGTTCGTCATATTCCGCAGCATCGCCAGACGGTGACTGCTGGTGCGGTTGAGCTTTCTTAATCCGTGACGGTGACGCATTCTCTATCCTCGATGCTTAGCGCGCGGCTTCCAGCCCGGCGGGCGGCCAGTTTTCCAGCTTCATCCCGAGGGTCAGGCCACGCGAGGCCAATACTTCTTTGATCTCGTTGAGCGACTTGCGGCCCAGGTTAGGCGTCTTCAACAATTCGGTTTCGCTGCGTTGAATCAGATCGCCGATGTAATAGATGTTCTCGGCCTTCAGGCAATTGGCGGAACGAACCGTCAATTCCAGATCGTCGACCGGCCGCAGCAAAATCGGGTCAACTTGAGGCGATTTCTTCTCGATATCCACCGTGACCGGCGTGCCTTCCAGTGCCGCAAAAACGGACAGCTGATCGACCAAAACGCGAGCGGCGTAACGAATGGCCTCTTCAGGCTCGATGACACCGTTGGTTTCAATATCCATGATCAGCTTGTCGAGATCGGTGCGCTGTTCGACGCGCGCGGATTCGACCTGGTAGCTGACACGACGGACTGGGCTGAAAGACGCGTCAAGAATAATCTTGCCAATGCCCTTGGACTCTTCCGGAACGACGCGCAGGTTGCCTGGTTCATAGCCGCGACCACGCTCGACTTTGATGCTCATATCGAGCTTGCCGCCCGGCGACAAATGGGCGATCACATGTTCCGGATTGATGATCTCGACATCGTGAGTGACTTCGATATCGGCCGCAGTCACGGGACCTTCCCCGCTCTTGTTTACGCGCAGCGTCGCCTCGTTACCGTTGTGCAGCTTGAGCACGACGCCTTTGAGGTTGAGCAGAATGTCGACGACGTCTTCCTGCACGCCTTCAAGCGTCGAGTACTCGTGCAACACGCCGGCGATCTGTACTTCCGTGGGTGCGAAGCCCGGCATGGAGGAGAGCAACACGCGACGCAGCGCGTTGCCCAGCGTATGGCCGTAACCACGCTCGAAAGGCTCCATCACCACTTTCGCGTGATAGGGCGCGATGGCCTGCACGTCGATAATGCGCGGCTTGAGGAAGCTGGTGCTTTGCATGCGGTTTCCTTGTCCTGATCCTAAGAATGCGCCGGTAACCCGAAGAGTTCCGGCATCTGTCTACTAAGGCTTACTTCGAATAAAGTTCGATGACCAAACCTTCATTGATCGTCGAGGGCAATTCTGAACGCTGCGGCAGCGCCTTGAACGTCCCCTTGAGTCCTTTAACATCCACTTCAATCCAATCCGGGAAGCCACGTGATTCGGCTGCCTCTGCGGCGCCTTTGACACGAAGTTGCGCTTTTGCTTTGTCAGTGACTTCCACAACATCGCCGGGTCGGACTTGGTAAGACGGGATGTTCACGCGCTTACCATTGACCAAAATACCGTTGTGGCGAACAACCTGACGCGCTTCCGTACGCGAGGAACCGAAACCCATCCGGTAGGCGACTGAATCCAAACGTGACTCAAGCAATTGCAGTAGCGCTTCGCCCGTCACACCCTTTTGACGCGATGCCTGGGCGTAAGTATTGCGGAATTGCGCTTCCAGCACGCCGTAAATGCGGCGGATCTTCTGTTTGGCGCGCAGCTGATTGGCGTAATCGGATTGGCGGTTTTGTTTCTGTCCGTGCTGGCCGGGCGCATAGCTACGGCGCTCAATGGCACACTTGTCGGTAAAGCACTTCTCTCCCTTGAGGAAGAGCTTCTCGCCTTCGCGACGGCACTGGCGGCATTTCGGGTCTAGATTACGGGCCACTATCGCTTCCTTAAATTCGACGGCGCTTCGGTGCGCGGCAGCCGTTATGCGGCACTGGCGTCACGTCGCTGATACTGGTGATTTTCATGCCGAGCGCATTCAACGCGCGCACGGCGGATTCCCGACCGGGGCCTGGACCCTTGATCCGAACTTCGAGATTCTTCACGCCGCATTCCACAGCGACACGGCCGGCCGCTTCCGCAGCGACTTGCGCGGCAAAAGGAGTGGACTTACGCGAACCTTTAAAACCCGCACCACCCGATGTTGCCCAGGACAACGCATTCCCCTGGCGATCGGTGATCGTGATGATGGTGTTATTGAAAGAAGCATGAACATGCGCGATACCTTCGGCGACGTTCTTCTTAACTTTCTTACGCACCCGCGCTGCGGCGGTTGGTGCTGGTTTAGCCATTCGTAAATCCTTTGAAATTGCTTATTGCGCTCTGCGGCTTATTTGCCGGGTTGCGCTTTTCCGGCGATTGCCGCTTTGCGCGGACCCTTTCGGGTACGTGCATTGGTTCGCGTACGTTGGCCGCGAGCCGGTAAACCTTTGCGATGACGGGTGCCGCGATAGCAGCCAAGGTCCATCAAGCGCTTGATATTCATGGAAGTTTCGCGACGAAGATCGCCTTCCACAGTAAAACGTCCGACCTGCTCGCGCAGACGGTCCATGTCGGCATCGTTCAGATCCTTGATCTTGGCGGTGCTTGCGACGTTGGCGGCGGCGCAAATGGCCTTGGCGCGCGCGCGGCCGATCCCGTAAATCGCGGTAATAGCGATTTCGGCATGCTGGTGATTCGGAATGTTGACGCCTGCGATGCGGGCCATGCTTCTTCTACCCCGGTAACGCGAAACTCGAAATTATAGCTGGAAAATTTCGTTCCAGCTGCTCTTTGCGCGGATTTTTAAGGGGCGACTGCCCCTTCAATTCCCGCTCCTCAGCCCTGTCTTTGCTTGTGCCGGGGATCCTTGCTGCAGATGACCCGTACCACGCCGTTGCGCCGGATCACTTTGCAGTTACGGCACATCTTTTTGACCGAAGCTTGTACTTTCATTTTTCTCTCCTACCCTCGAACGGTTCCGCTCATTTAGCGCGGAAAACGATCCGGGCTCTGCTCAAATCGTAGGGCGTCAATTCCACGGTCACCTTGTCGCCGGGCAGGATGCGGATGTAATGCATACGCATCTTTCCGGAGATATGTCCGAGAACGACGTGTCCGTTTTCCAGCTTGACCCTGAAGGTCGCGTTGGGCAGGGTTTCAAGAATCTCCCCCTGCATTTGGATGACGTCTTCTTTCGACATACTTAGCGCGTGGGAAACCCTGTGCTACCGCCTTTGAAATTCGCCTTCTTCAACACGCTCTCATACTGGTGCGACATCACATACGCCTGCACTTGAGCCATGAAGTCCATAGTTACAACCACCACGATCAACAACGAAGTGCCACCGAAGTAAAACGGCACTTTCTGAAAATAATTTAAAAGCTCAGGCACCAGGCAAACGAGAGTCACATAGACCGCACCGAAGAAGGTCAGACGCGTAATGACTTTCTCAAGATACTTCGAGGTCTGATCACCCGGCCGAATGCCTGGAACAAACGCACCGCTCTTCTTCAAATTCTCCGCCGTGTCGCGCGGGCTATATTGCAACGCCGTGTAGAAAAAACAGAAGAACACGATCATCGCAGCGAACATCAGCATGTAAATCGGTTGGCCAGGACTCAAAGCCGCGGCGATATCGCGCAGCCAAGTCGCCCCTTCCCGTTCGCCCATCATGTTCACGATCGTGACCGGAAACAAAATGATGGAAGAAGCGAAAATCGGCGGAATAACACCGGCCATGTTCAACTTGAAGGGCAGGTGCGAGGCCTGTCCCCCATAAATCTTGTTACCCACCTGGCGCTTCGCGTAGTTAATCAAGATCTTCCGCTGTCCGCGCTCTACAAAACACACCGCCCAGGTGATGACGACGATGCCAATCATTACGAGCAACGCGACGACCTCATGCATTGCGCCCGTGCGCACAAGCTCCAGGGTACCGACAATCGCCTGCGGCAAGCCTGCCGCGATACCGGCAAAAATGATCAACGAAATACCGTTGCCCAAACCGCGTTCAGTAATCTGCTCGCCCAACCACATCAGGAACATCGTTCCAGTTACCAGCGTAATGACTGTCGTCGCACGGAACATCAAACCAGGCTCAAGCACCAGCCCTTGCTGGGATTCCAAACCGATGGAGACAAAAGTCGCCTGTACCAGCGCGAGGCCCAGAGTGCCGTAACGCGTGTATTGCGCGATCTTACGTTGCCCCGACGCGCCTTCTTTTTTAAGCGATTCCAGTTGCGGCGATACGCTCGTCATCAACTGGATAATGATCGACGCCGAAATATAAGGCACGATGCCGATCGTAAAAATACTCAGGCGAGAAAGCGCCCCGCCGGAAAACATATTGAACATGCCAAGCAAACCACTCTGGTTTTGCCTGAACATGTCGTTCAATACATCGAAGTTGATACCGGGCACCGGGATATGGGTGCCGATGCGATAAACGATCAGCGCGCCAAGCAGAAACAGTAGACGCTTTTTCAGGTCTCCGAATTTCCCGCTTTTTCCGATTGTGCTAGTCGCCACTTATTCCTACTGGTTCTTATTCGGCATCAGCGACGCTACCGCCGGCCGCTTCGATGGCCGCTTTCGCGCCCGCCGAGGTCGCGACCCCGACAAGCGCCACTTTGCGGCTCAACTTGCCTGAGACGATGACTTTGGCACGCAAAGCGGAACGCGGAACGACTCCGGCAGCCTGCAGCGCGGCGAGATCGATCTTCTCTCCCTGCATCAATTCCAGCTCGGATAGGCGCACTTCAGCCACATCACGACGAGTGAGGGAAGTAAACCCGCGCTTGGGCAAGCGCCGTTGCAGCGGCATTTGGCCGCCTTCGAAGCCGACCTTGTGAAAACCGCCCGACCGCGACTTCTGGCCTTTATGGCCGCGTCCCGCGGTCTTGCCTAGGCCCGAGCCGATGCCACGACCGACACGACGGCGATTTTTCTTGGCGCCAGGCGCCGGTTGAATAGTGTTGAGTTCCATCGCTTTTAACTTTCCGCGCGCACAAGGTAGTTCACGCGATTGATCATTCCGCGCACTGCCGGCGTATCTTCGAGTTCAACGGTATCCCGAATTTTGCGCAGGCCCAGCCCGCGCACGGTGGCGCGATGCGGCTCTTTGCAACCGATAACGCTTTTTACCAGCGTCACCTTGACTGTCTTTTTAACCGTGCTTTTCTTGTCGGCCATGGCTCGCGTCCTTTAGTTCAGGATTTCTTCAACGGTTTTGCCGCGTTTGGCCGCGACATTCGCAGGCGTATTCATCGCCTTCAAACCGTTAATCGTGGCGCGGACGACGTTGTAAGGGTTGGTCGAACCCAGGCACTTGGCCAGCACGTTTGTCACACCCATTACTTCAAACACTGCGCGCATCGGGCCGCCGGCGATAATGCCGGTGCCTTCAGATGCGGGCTGCATCAGCACCTTTGAAGAGCCATGCTTGCCGATCACGGCATGCTGCAATGTGCCGTTCTTCAATGACACGCGAACCATTTTACGGCGCGCTTCATCGAGCGATTTTTGCACAGCGACAGGCACTTCACGCGCCTTGCCTTTACCCATGCCGATTGCGCCATCGCCATCACCGACCACAGTCAAGGCGGCGAAACCGAGGATCCGGCCACCTTTCACCACTTTGGTGACACGGTTCACCGCAACCATTTTTTCCTTCAGGCCGTCCGAACGCTCTTCGTTCGCCTGCATGCGGGGTTGCATCTTTGCCATCTGGTCCTCGCTATCCTTAGAACTTCAAACCGCCCTCGCGGGCGGCGTCGGCGAGTGCTTTCACTCGGCCGTGATATTTATAACCGCTGCGATCGAAAGCAACTTCTTCGATCCCCAGCTGCTTGGCGCGTTCCGCAATGCGCTTGCCGACCGCAGTTGCCGCGGCGACATTACCGCCCTGCGCAACTTGGCTGCGCACTTCTTTTTCCAAAGTCGATGCACTGGTGAGCACCTTGGCGCCATCGGCGGAAATCAACTGCACATAAATGTGCTGATTGCTGCGACTTACCGCCAAACGCGCCGTTCGCAGCTGGGCGATTTTGAGACGGGTTTGCGCGGCACGGCGCAGACGGGATACTTTCTTGTCGATACTCATGTGCGCTCCTTACTTCTTCTTCGTCTCTTTGATGATCACTTGCTCATCGGAGTAACGCACGCCTTTGCCCTTATAAGGCTCAGGCGGGCGATAGGCGCGAACTTCCGCAGCGACCTGGCCGACCACTTGTTTATCGATGCCCTTGATAACGATTTCCGTCTGCGTGGGCGTCTCAACCTTGATGCCTTTTGGCATCGCATGCACGACCGGGTGCGAAAAGCCGAGCGTTAGATTGAGCTTGTCGCCCTGCGCCTGCGCGCGGTAACCCACGCCGACCAGATTCAATTTACGCTCAAAACCCTTCGATACGCCGTTCACCATGTTGTTGACGAGCGCGCGCAGCGTGCCTGACATCGCATTCGCTTCAGTGCTTTCGTTCGCCACTTCAAACAACAAGTTGTCGCCCTCTTTTTTTACTTTGACCTGGCCGTTCAACGTCTGCGTCAACGAACCCAGCGGACCTTTGACCGAGACGGATTCGTTTGCGACAGTGACTTCAACGCCCTTGGGCAATGCGATCGGTGCTTTACCTACACGTGACATAGTCGTTACTCCTTAAGCCACGATGCAAAGCACTTCGCCGCCAATGCCCGTCGCGCGCGCCTTGCGGTCGGTCATGACGCCTTTGGAGGTGGACACAATCGCCACACCCAAACCGTTCATGACCTTTGGAATCTCTTGCGAGCCCTTGTAAATGCGCAACCCGGGACGACTCACGCGCTCGATCTTCTCGATCACGGGCGATCCGGCGTAGTACTTCAGCGCCACTTCCAGTTGCGGCTTGCCTTCGTTGGCACGAACGAGGAAACCCTCGATGTAGCCTTCGTCCTTCAACACCTGCGCGATGGAGCTTTTCAGCTTCGACGCCGGCATCGTCACCGTGGTTTTCCCGCAAGCTTGCGCATTACGAATGCGCGTCAGCATGTCGGAGATCGGGTCGGTCATACTCATTCGCGATATCTCCTTACCAGCTCGACTTGGTCAAACCGGGAATTTCGCCTCGCATGGCGATCTCACGCAGCTTGTTACGCCCGAGACCGAACTTGCGATAGACACCGCGCGGCCGGCCAGTCATTTCACAACGATTACGCAGACGAGTCGGCGAGGCATTGCGTGGTAACGCTTGCAGCTTCGCTCGAGCGGCCGCCCGGTCTTCTTCGGACAACGCTTGATCGTTGATGGCGGCGATGAGCGCGGCACGTTTCGTGGCGAATTTTGCGACGGTCTTGCGACGCTTCAATTCACGGTTGATGACGGAGGTTTTGGCCATATCCGCGATCCTTCAGTTCTTGAACGGAAATTTGAAGGCGGCGAGCAATGCACGCGCTTCTTCATCGGTTTTTGCGCTGGTCGTGATGCTGATATTCAGCCCACGTAACGCATCCACCTTGTCGTATTCGATCTCGGGAAAAATGATCTGCTCTTTCACGCCGAGGTTGTAATTGCCCCGCCCATCGAACGCACGACCCGACACACCGCGAAAGTCGCGGATGCGGGGCATCGCGACAGTCACGAGGCGATCGAAAAATTCGTACATGCGCTGACCGCGCAAGGTCACCATCGCACCGACCGGATAGCCTTTGCGCACCTTAAAGGTGGCGATCGATTTTTTCGCTTTGGTTACGACAGGTTTCTGACCTGTCAGTTTGGTGAGGTCGCCAACGGCATTGTCCAGAATCTTCTTGTCCTGCACCGTTTCGCCCACGCCCATGTTGACCGTGATCTTTTCGATGCGCGGCACTTCCATCACGGATTTGTAGCCGAACTTTTTAATCAATTCGGGAACGACATTGTCTTTATAAAACTCTTGTAAGCGGGCCATAGCGTTTCCTTACTTGGCGTCGACCATCTCGCCGTTCGAACGGAACACGCGCACGCTGCGTCCGTCCTCGAGCACCTTCATACCAACGCGATCCGCCTTACTGGTCTGCGGATTGAACAACGCGACGTTGGAAATATGAATCGGTAGACTTTTGTCCACGATGCCGCCCTGGTCACCCTTCATCGGGTTGGGTCGCACGTGTTTCTTGACCTTGTTGACGCCTTCGACAAGCACGTGGTTTTTGTCCACGCGGCGCAGCACGGTACCGCGCTTGCCTTTGTCACGTCCGGCGATGACGACGACATCGTCGCCTTTGCGAATTTTTTCCATGTCGGGTCCTTACAGAACTTCCGGAGCCAGCGACACGATCTTCATGAACTTTTCCGTACGCAGCTCGCGCGTGACGGGTCCAAAGATACGGGTGCCGATCGGCTCCAACTTGTTCGACAGCAGCACGGCGGCATTGGAGTCGAATTTGACAAGCGAGCCGTCGGGACGGCGAACGCCTTTGGCTGTACGCACGACGACGGCATTATAGATTTCGCCTTTTTTCACGCGACCGCGCGGCGCAGCGTCTTTGACACTGACCTTGATCACATCGCCGATCCCGGCGTAACGGCGCTTCGAGCCGCCCAGCACCTTGATGCACATGACTGCGCGCGCACCGGTGTTATCGGCGACATCCAATACGGATTGCATTTGAATCATTTTTCTCTCTCTCCAACTTCTCCCGCTCGCTTTTGGCTTAGCGGTCAGTCTTGGAGCCCGTCCGGGCTGAACGCCTTGACCGAGGTGGTCTAGGCGAAAAACGCGAAATTATAGGCTTGCGCAGTCCTCCGCGCAAGCCTAAACGCTCAAATTACTCTGGCTTTCTCGACCACTTGGGTCACTTTCCAGCTCTTGGTCTTCGACCGCGGACGGCATTCCTCGATGGTCACGAGATCGCCTTCCTTAAGCTCATTCGTCTCATCGTGGGCGTGGTATTTCTTCGAACGCGTCACGACCTTTCCATACAGCGGGTGCGTCACGCGGCGCTCGACCAGGACCGTCACAGTCTTGTTCATTTTGTCGCTGACCACGCGCCCCGTCATGCTACGCGGCGTCTTGACGGCTTGAATTTGTTGTTCAGTCATTATTTGGCCCTCGCCTTTTCGGCCAGCAGCGTGCGCACGCGTGCGATATCGCGTCGGGTACGTTTGATCTGCCCGGTGTTGGTCAACTGCTGAGTCGCTTTCTGCATGCGCATGTTGAATTGCGCTCTCAGCAGCTCCAGCAGTTCCTGGTTTAGTTGCGCCTCGTCTTTGGCGCGAAAGTCTGCAGCTTTGGTCACTTAGGCCCCCAATTGACGTTGCACGAATTGCGTGCGGATAGGCAGCTTCGCCGAAGCCAGCGCGAAAGCTTCGCGCGCCAGCGCTTCGTTCACGCCGTCCATTTCATACAGCACCTTGCCCGGCTGGATTTCAGCGACGAAATACTCGGGATTGCCCTTACCGTTACCCATGCGAACTTCGGCGGGTTTCTGTGAAATGGGCTTGTCCGGGAAAATGCGAATCCAGATACGGCCACCGCGCTTGATATGACGGGTCATTGCACGACGTGCGGCCTCGATCTGACGGGCGGTCAAACGCCCGCGTCCCATCGCTTTGAGGCCGTACTCGCCAAAAGCCACGGTGTTGCCACGCGTCGCGATGCCGGTGTTGCGGCCTTTTTGCTGTTTGCGATATTTGGTTCTAGCTGGTTGAAGCATCGTTCGCTCCTGCTTTCTTCACGACGCGCTTGGCCGGCTTTTTCGCCGGGGTCGCTGCGGGCGCGGCCGCCTCGGGCGTCGCGGCTGCTGCTGCGTCAGGTTTCACTTCAGTTTTCTTCGCGCGAGTGCGAGTCGCGGTGCTGCGCGGTGCGGCAGGCGCTTCGCGATCCGCGGCGGGACGCGCAGGTCCACGGCGGCCGCGTTTGCCCTGCTCTTCTTCAGGCGAAGTCGGCGCAGCGACGGCAGGCTGCTCGCCTTTGGCCAGCACGTTTCCTTTGTAGACCCATACTTTCACGCCGATGACGCCATAGGTGGTTTTCGCTTCAGACACACCATAGTCAATGTCGGCACGCAACGTGTGGAGCGGCACACGGCCTTCGCGATACCACTCGGTCCGCGCGATTTCAATACCGTTCAAGCGGCCCGCGCTCATGATTTTGATACCTTGAGCGCCCAAACGCATCGCGTTTTGCATCGCGCGTTTCATCGCCCGACGGAACATGATCCGTTTTTCGAGCTGCTGGGTAATCGAGTCGGCGATCAATTGCGCATCGATTTCAGGCTTACGAATCTCTTCGATGTTCACGTGTACCGCATTGACGCCCAGCAGTCTGCGCAACTCGGCTTTTAGCACTTCAATGTCTTCGCCCTTCTTGCCGATCACCACGCCTGGACGCGCGCTATGAATCGTAATGCGCGCATCTTTGGCCGGACGCTCAATGACGACTCGGCCGACTGAAGCATGTGCCAATTTCTTTTTCAGGTATGCGCGGACTTTCAGGTCCTCGTTCAGCATGCCCGGGAAGTTCTTGCTGTTGGCGAACCAGCGCGAGCCCCAATTCTTGGTGACCGCGAGGCGAAAGCCGACTGGATGTATTTTTTGTCCCATAGTGGCTCCTTAGGCCTTCACACGGTTTTCAGCGGGACGAGAGACGGTCTTGCGAACCGGCTGGTCGCCCACTGTGATGAAGATATGGCAGGTATGCTTGATAATGCGGTTCCCGCGGCCTTTGGCGCGCGCTTGAAAGCGCTTCAACGAGGCGGCCTGCTCGACCAAGATGGTCTGCACGCGCAACTCGTCGATATCGGCCCCGTCGTTGTGCTCCGCATTGGCGATCGCCGACTCCAGTACTTTCTTGATGATGCCGGCGCCCTTTTTAGGGCTGAACGCAAGAATATTGAGCGCCTTCTCCACCGACTGACCGCGGATCTGGTCTGCGACCAGGCGGCCTTTCTGCGCGGAAAGATGCACACCGTATAGTTTGGCTTGGGTTTCCATATCGCCTCTTACTGCTTCTTCGCCACGGCGGCTTTTTTGTCCGCGGAGTGGCCTTTGAAAGTACGGGTCAGCGCGAATTCGCCGAGTTTATGCCCGACCATGTTCTCGGAGATGTACACCGGCACATGTTGCTTGCCGTTATGCACCGCGATCGTTAGACCGATGAAGTCGGGCAGCACCGTAGAACGACGCGACCAGGTCTTGATCGGACGTTTGTCGTTGCCGCCGCGCGCCGCATCCACTTTCTTCTGCAGATGCGCATCGACGAATGGGCCTTTCTTAACTGAACGAGCCATGTTCTATCCCTTACTTCTTGTAACGGCGGCTGACAATCATGCCGTCTGTACGTTTGTTCTTGCGCGTGCGCAAACCCTTGGTATGTTGACCCCAAGGACTGACCGGATGACGACCGGCGGCAGTCTTGCCCTCGCCGCCGCCGTGCGGGTGATCTACCGGATTCATCACTACCCCGCGCACAGTCGGACGGACCCCCATCCAACGTACACGACCGGCCTTGCCGATGCTTTCCAGTTGATGCTCTTCATTACCGACTTCACCAATCGTTGCGCGGCAATCGACATGTACCTTGCGCACTTCGCCGGAGCGTAGACGCAACTGCGCGTAGCTGCCTTCGCGGGCGAGCAATTGCACCGAAGCGCCGGCGGAACGCGCCATTTGTGCGCCCTTGCCCGGTTGCATTTCAATGCAATGGATTGTGGAGCCGACTGGAATATTGCGCAGAGGCAGACAGTTTCCTGCCTTGATCGGCGCTTCCGAACCGCTCATCAATTGCGCGCCAACCACGACACCTTTGGGCGCAATGATGTAACGACGTTCCCCGTCCGAATAGCACAGCAGCGCGATGTGCGCGGTGCGATTTGGATCGTATTCGATCGTTTCCACCTTAGCGGCGATTCCATCCTTGTTGCGACGGAAATCTACCTTGCGATAGTGCTGCTTGTGGCCGCCACCCATATGACGCGTAGTGATATGGCCGTTGTTGTTGCGGCCCGCCGTCTTCGATTTTTTCTCGAGCAGCGGCGCATAGGGCTCGCCTTTGTGCAATCCCGGTGTAACGACTTTGACCAAGCCGCGACGGCCGGGGGAAGTCGGTTTAACTTTGACGAGTGCCATCTTTATTCTCCCGCCTGGAAGTTGATGTCACTGCCTTCAGCGAGGCTGACATAAGCTTTCTTCCAATTGTCCCGACGGCCGGTTTGACGGCCGTGGCGCTTTTCTTTGCCTTTGACATTGGCCACGCGCACACCCTTTACACCGATCGGCTTGTCTTTCGTGCTGAACATCAGCTCGACAGCAGCCTTGATTTCCGGCTTGGTTGCATCCCGCACGACCTTGAACACCACCTCGTTGTTCTTTTCGCCAACGAAAGTGCTTTTTTCGGAAATGACCGGGCCGAGCAGAACCTGCATCAGCCGATCTTGAGCGAATTGCGTACTCATGCGAACAGTTCCTCCATCCGGCTGACCGCTTGTTTGGTCAGCAGGACATTCTTGAAGTGAACCAGAGCAACCGGGTCCGCTTCGCTGACATCGAGCACCAGCACGTTGGGCAGGTTGCGCGAGGACAGATACAAGTTCTCGTCGATGTCGTCCGTAATCAACAATACCTCGTCCAATCCCAAGCCTTTGACCTTGTCAGCCAACTGCTTCGTCTTCGGCGTGTCGACTTTGAAGTTCTCGACGACTTTCAGGCGATCTTCGCGAACCAGTTGCGACAGGATCGAAGCGATGCCTGCGCGATACATTTTGCGGTTCACTTTCTGCGTGAAATTTTCGTCAGGGCTATTCGGGAAAATCCGACCGCCGCCGCGCCACAAGGGACTAGACGCTTTACCGGCACGTGCACGGCCGGTACCTTTTTGCGCCCAAGGCTTTTTCTTCGTCTTATTGATTTCGCTGCGGCCTTTTTGCGCGCGGGTACCTAGACGCGAATTGGCCTGATATGCGACCACGATCTGATGAATCAGCGCTTCGTTGTAATCGCGGCCAAATAAAGTGTCCGATCCGGCAACGGTCGACGAGTTCTGACCTTTGTCGTTAATCAGTTTCAAATCCATTATGCGGCCCCTTTCACTGCAGGCTTGACGATCAGATGGCCGCCTTTGCTGCCGGGCACTGCGCCTTTCACCAACAAGAGCTGCCGCTCGGTATCGACCCGCACAACTTCGAGATTCTGCACGGTCTTGGTGACCGCGCCCAAATGTCCCGCCATGCGCTTGCCCGGGAAAACGCGACCCGGATCCTGCGCCTGACCGGTGGAACCCGGCGTGTTATGCGAACGCGAGTTACCGTGGCTGGCGCGGTTCGAAGAAAAGTTGTGGCGCTTGATGACGCCGGAAAAACCTTTACCTTGGCTCGTACCGGAAACGTCGATCATCTGGCCGACTTTGAAAATGTCGACGCCCACCTTGCCACCGACTTGCAAGTTGGCGAGGTCGCCTTCGGTGACGCGGAATTCTTTGACGACGTTACCGGCTTCCACACCCGCTTTAGCCAAATGGCCCGCTGCAGATTTGTTGACGCGCGATGCGCGGCGTTTGCCGAAGGTCACCTGTACGGCCGTATAGCCGTCGGTATCCGACTTCTTGATTTGGACCACTCTGTTGTCGGTCACGTCCAGCACAGTCACAGGGACGGAATCACCGTCGTCCGTGAAAATGCGGGTCATGCCGACCTTGCGGCCGACGAGTCCCAGACTCATTTTTATTTCTCCTATTTAGGAGTGCCAACTACTATTGGTTGGCGGGTTTTTAAAAAATCGAGCTCGCTGGGTGGCGAAGCTCTGCAAATTGTTTAGTGCTTACAGCTTAATTTCTACGTCCACACCTGCGGGCAGATCGAGTTTCATCAAGGCATCGACGGTTTTATCCGTTGGGTCGACGATATCCATCAAACGCAGATGCGTACGAATTTCCATTTGATCGCGCGAAGTCTTGTTCACATGCGGACTGCGCAGGAAGTCGAAGCGTTCGATGCGCGTTGGCAGGGGAACCGGGCCTTTGACCACAGCGCCCGTGCGCTTGGCGGTATCGACAATCTCCGCAGCGGACTGATCGATCAATTTGTAATCAAACGCCTTGAGGCGGATGCGAATCTTTTGGTTGGCGACTGCCATGATTTTTCCTATTCCAGAATCTTGGTGACCACACCTGCACCGACGGTTCTGCCGCCTTCGCGGATGGCGAAGCGTAAGCCGTCTTCCATCGCGATCGGGGCAATCAGCGTGACGGTAATGGCCACGTTATCCCCAGGCATCACCATCTCGGTCCCCGCCGGCAGATCC
>DATEOW010000186.1:0-4684 GCA_035273665.1 Burkholderiales bacterium
ATTCAGGTCGCAGTTTAGAAATGCGAATATTCGATTGAGCGTGCTTTGTTCATCGGAAACGAAGTCTTCGTATTCAACGCGAAGATAGGGATTGCCGTCAGCCAGTCGCATCAATTTACGATCAACACAATCTTTCGACGCGAGACGTCGCACGGCTGCGCGGATATTCACCGGTACCGGATCGTCGGCGTATGCACGCCCCACGAATGCTTTATTTTCGCGCGACAGTATTTTCGACTTAATCCATTCCAGGTTATCCCGTCGCACGATATGAATGACGTGGATATCCGGGCGCGACCGCAACCAGCGCAGATGTCCGTTGAAGCGGTCCACCCAAAGGGGCGGTGAAAATTGCGGGTTACCCAGCCATTTGTCCGAAGATCGGAACAGACGGCGAAAACCGAGCCATCGGGTCTGCTCGCCAATGATAAGCGCCATGTGCGCGCGGTTTTTGATATCCAGCCAGGAAAAATCCCCATTCAAACCGCGCTCGGCGCGTTTGATCTTGTTCGCTAACCATCCGTGCTGCGTCCACTCCCAGCCGCAGGCGATTTGCGGGTGAGTGCCTAGCGCATCAGCTAAGGCAGAGGATCCGGTCCGCTGAGTGCCAACGATAATGAAGTTGTGATAGCGACTCATCGGTTAGGCGTAGCCGAGGCGAATGTTGAGCGCGCTGGCGCGACGCATGAAGAACGCGAGCTCGTCTGAGGCCAAACCCGTCTTCCACCGTTCGTCCCGCCGCACACCTTGATCGCGCGAAAAGCGGGTGTCGTTACCATTGAACACATGTCGCTCACCCGACCCCAGATCCAGCATGGCCGGATGAAAATCCAATTCAAGGAAATCGCATAAGCGTTTCATTTGCCCTTCTACGTCCCCAACAAGCTCTTCGTATTTCAGATGAAGCAGATCGGTGGGTACGACACGGCGATAGAGCAATCGAAGCGCACGTTCGTTGTAACGGCGCCAAGCTTCCACACTGCGTTCCCGGCTGAAGCCACTGCTACGGCGGGAATAAAACACTCCGCGACCATCGCGGGTCAAAAAGACAATTCGTGTTTGTTGAGGGGTTCGTTCGTACATCGCGAGCGCTTTGTGAATGTTCTTCGACGAGTCGACCAAAACATCCTTGTCCCAGGCGGACGCAATGGTATCGAATAAATACGCGGTGTTATCGCACCCTTGAGACAGCCGCGGACTTAAGGGCGGTCTTAAAGCGTGGCCAGGGGGTAAAGCAAATCGCGCGTCGCATAGGAATGAGCGCAGCTTCGAGCCGGCGAGATAAAGTTTCGTTTGCTGCGCTTTGTCGATTAGCGTTGCGGCACGGGTGTCCCATTGCGAAAGCGCATACGGATTTTTCCTTAGATCTACACCGCGCTCGTCGCGGACCCGCTCGAAGATCGGCGTCCAAGCACCGCATGTGGCGAGCTTGTCGCCACAGCTGCATTCTTGATTCAGTGCGAGCGCCTTGCCCAGAAAGCTGAACTCCCCGAGCGACACCGCGCGTGGATGACCGCCTATCAACATGTCGAGCAAGGTGGAGCCGGAGCGTGCGGCAGAACAAATAAAACAATTGAGCATAAGGAAGGCGCGGTCAGCGCAGCAGGACCTCGCAAAAGTGCGCGAGTCGCTGCAGCGCGTTACTGAAGGGCGATTTTCTGGCGAGCGATTTAAGCGGCCACAACACGCCCCATTTCAGGCGATGCATGATCGATCGCCGTACGCTTCCTCTGACAGGCCCCGATGCTTGCGATGTCAAAGGCGACCAAATCGTTTCGAGCGGGTAGCCGAAGGTACGCAGATCCTCTGCGTTCAAGGTGGCGAGATTCTTTTCGCACAGCCGGCGCCGGCCGGCATCCCCCACAAAATCCTGCATCCAGGCGTTAATGGAATCGGGCACCGGGCGATCGTGCCGGCGAATATTTGGATCGCCGTAAGTCTTGTCGACATGCGACTGCTCGCCAAAACGTACGCACTGTTCTTCATATGCGAGACCGATGAAACCGAGCACTCGTCGCATTTGCGCCTCGGGTTCAGAAACGAGATCCTCGTATTTCAAATGCAAAAGCGGCACGCCGGGATTGCGTAGAAAGGCGGCTATCGGAGGAATGAATCCTTGCAGGAGATCGCGAGCGTAATGTGCACGGTCATAATCTCCTTGATAGAAAGTTCGAGCCCGGCTCGAAAGGATTGCGAGCGGATGCCGAGTCAGTACCACGTACTTCGCACGAGGCAGCAAACGCGGCAACCAAGGAAGAATGCTGTCCGCGTAGTTCGGCGTCTTATCCACAAAGAATTGTTTCCCATTGCGCAGCGCACGGGTGTAAAGCACGCTGCAGTACGCCCGGCAGGCGTCCAGATAGTCTTCTTCGCCGCGCGGCAGATGCTCGACGAATTCGCGCATAGCATTCGCAGCGACCTTGTGATTGAACGCGGCCTTTTCAATCCGATAAAAATATCCCTGAAAGGCGAGCGGCGTAAGAATGTGCGGTTCGGGATGCGTCGCTACGGCGGTGTGCGAACCAATCATCCGTTGCAGCAGCGTCGATCCGGAGCGTGGGGGGCTCAAGATCAAAATCAAATTCTCGCCGAGGTACGGTTGGGCTGTGGACGCGTTCATTGATAGTTGTAACGAGCAAGCAAGGGCGCGAGGCTTCGTTCAAGGCCTTGCCGTTGCGCTAAGGAAAGATCTTTTTCGAAAGCGCGCCTGCGATCGAGTTTGAATACTTGGCGTCGGAAGCACCGCTCGAATCCATCATTCCAAGTCAAGCCGGCGAAATCGAGCATGTGTTCGAAATGTTTTCGCGGCGTTTCAACGATGTCCTCAAAGCGCAGCTTGAGATATTGCCCTTCCGGCAATGCATTCTCGGCCGCATGAAAGCGCTCCATCAAAATCTTCCAACAAATGCCCGCGAGCGCGACGTGGCTACGGCCGCTTTCTTCCCACTCCGCTTGATGAGCTTCGGACAGCGGGCCCCACTGCCAATGTTCCGGTCCGCGGAAACCTTGCCACCAATCCATTTGAAGCCAGGAATTCGCCACGGCGCGGCCATCGCGAACGATGTGAACGAACTTCGCCTGGGGAAATATTCGCGCAAAAAAACCGAGCCGGGGCCAACCGGTGTATTTGTGTAGGAAGAGCGGCCGTCCTTGAACCGCCGCTCTCGTCACAAAAAAATCTTTGAAACGCTCTTCAAGCCATGGTGTAACGTCTTCGGCAGTGAGATCGCGAGCCGAGTTTGCATAAATCGGCGAAACCTCTTTGGTGATCAGCTTATAAGCCTCCGACGGCGCAAAACGAAGACGACCCTTCGCGGTGTGTTCGCCCAGAAAACTTCGATACAAGGCGTTATTCCAACGTCCCAACGAATTGATCTGAGGAACGTTGTCTTCAATGTTCGAGATGAACGCGCAGTGCTCGTGCCGAGCGATCACCTCTTGCACCAAAGTCGAACCGCAGCGGCCGGTGCCAACGATAAAGACCATATTCATTGCGGCACCGCGATGGCCGCGCGTTGCCCGGTGCGCCATCCCAATAAACGCAAGTATTGCAACTCGAGTGCGGTAGCGAGCGCGTCATAGCTGCGATGTTGGCGAACATAAAGTAGACCGCGAGCGCCCATCTGCGCGGCTACGGTCGGATTGGACAGTAACTCCACCACCGCATCGGCGAAACTTTGCGCGTCGTAGTCGACTGCAAAGCCGGCGCCGCTTTCATTCAATACCTTGCTTTGATCTGGGTGGCGGTTCGCGACAACCGGTTTGTTCAGCGCCATATATTCGATGACTTTAGTGGGCGTGCCGCAATCGAGAATGGGATTGGGCGGCAAAGGCGATAAACACACATCGGCGTCGCGAACGAAAGCCCAGGCCTGCTCGGTGGGTACAAAACCCACGAAACGCACGGAGTCATTCACCCCTAAGCGCGCCGCTTCAGCTTCGAGGAATTGCATATCGCGCGGCAGACCTTCTCCAACGAGAACGAGCTCCGCATGCGGTATGCGTGTTTGAACGCGCTTCAACACATCCAGCAGAAAGTCGATACGACGGAGACGCACCAAGCTGCCCGTATAGACAAGCCTAGCCGAATTCTCGGAAAGCGGCGTGACAGCCGTGGTATCGATTCGGTCGAGGTTGATGCCCATAGGCACCGCAGTCATTTTTTCCTGCGCAATTCCCTTTGCAGCGACATCTGCCTTCATACGATCGCTTTGCACGAAGACATGAGATGCCTGCGGCAGAACCACCCGGTAAAGCAGCCATCCGGTCCAATGGCCCCGCAAGCGATAAAACACGCGCAACAGGAACGGCAGATTCATTTCCTTGTCCGCGGCGCGATAAAGATCGGCCTCCGGATAGGGAAAGGACATCCAGTAATAAAACGGAATCCGATGCAGTCGCGCCGCCAGCAAAGCGATGAACGCGGCGAAAATCTTGTCTCGTACTTGAATAAAGTCGTAGTGTCGTTTGAGAGCGAGGCTGTAGAGGCGCAGATCGTGGCGCAGGCCAGACAGTTGATTAAGCGCTTTATGCCAAAGGCTGCGCCCGCCGAAGCTGCGGCCGACGCAAACACGCTCGTTCGGCGTAATCTGAATCCAGCCGCTACTGGCTTTATTCATCGCTTGCATATGCCAGTCGACGGAATGCCCTTTATTCGCCAATTTGGCGGAAAACAGCTCGGTCA
>DATEOW010000187.1:0-7165 GCA_035273665.1 Burkholderiales bacterium
GCGCAAGGGACGCATCTATCTGCCGGTGAATGAACTTCAGGAATATGGCGTGACGGCCAGTGAATTGTTGAACGCGCGCCACTCGGATAATTTTGGCCGCCTCATGCATTTTCAGATTCAACGGGCACAGCATTACTACACGGAAGCGCTTTCCTTATTACCGCCGGAAGATCGCAAGGCGCAGCGGCCAGGTCTCGTCATGGCGGCGATCTATCGCAGTCTGCTGAAAGAAATCGAAGCGGAAGGCTGCCGAGTGCTCGAACATCGCGTCGCGCTCACCCCCATTCGGAAACTCTGGATCGCTTGGATGACGTGGATTCGGGGTTGAGCGCGCCCCGCATCGCTATTATCGGCGGAGGATGGGCAGGTCTGGCCGCCGCCGTCACCGCAGTGAAAAGCGATGTTCGTGTTTGCGTCTTCGAAGCATCTCGTAGCTGGGGCGGCCGCGCACGCACCGTGGAACTTGAAGGCAAGCATCTTGATAACGGCCAGCACATCATGCTCGGTGCCTATCGGGAAACGTTAACGCTAATGCGAACGGTAGGTGTTGACCCGGACCGCGCCCTACTCAGAAAGCGATTGTCCTTGCATGCGCAGGACGGCTTTTGCCTCCGCCGAGCGCCGCTACCGTCTCCCTGGCATATCGGCTTCGGTTTAATCGCTGCCTGCGGCCTCAGTTGGCGCGAAAAGGTGGTCGCGTTGCGCTTCGCACACTGGTGCAGATCGCGCCGCTATCAGTTGCCCGCCGACGAGAGCCTTATATCGCTTTTGCGGCGAAAGAATCAATCGGCAAAAATCTGCCGTGTGCTATGGGAGCCCCTATGCGTCTCGGCACTCAACACGCCGATCGAACACGCGTCCGCGCAGATTTTTTTGAATGTGCTGCGAGATAGTGTCGGCGCGAACGCTCAAGATAGCGACCTCCTCCTCCCGCGCACCTCCCTCGGCGCAGTGTTCCCACAACCCGCGGCCGATTACCTTTCGACCTGCGGACAGGATTTACGGCTTGGCCAAGCAGTGCGAATCATTCAGGCGAAAGCGCAAGGTTTCGATGTCGATGGGGAATATTTCGATGCGGTGATCCTAGCCGTTGCGCCTCAACACGCAGTCGATCTCCTGCCGCATGCACAGGAGTTGGAGAATGTGCGCGGGCTGATCACCGCGTTTTCCTACGAACCGATCTTCACGTGCTATTTGCAATATGCTTCGGGAAGTTTGTCTATACCCATGCTGGGATTCAACGAAGGCTTGGTGCAATGGGCATTCGATCGCGGCAGGCTCGACGGACATACAGGCTTGATCGCCGCGGTGATCAGCGCGCGCGGTGCACACCAGCGTCTGGATAGAGACGATCTGATATTGCGCGTCGATGAACAATTACGCGCCGTTCTACGAAAACCAGGCGCATTAATATGGTCGCGCGTCATCGCGGAGAAGCTCGCCACCTATTCTTGCCGCCCGGGTCTCGTACGACCCGCCAATGCCACCGCGCTCAGAGGCTTTTATTTGGCGGGCGATTACACAAAGGGCGAATACCCCGCAACAATTGAAGCCGCTGTACGCAGCGGCGTGCGCGCCGCGGAATTCGCTATCGGCGACTTAAGAAATCGACCGCCTCACTGACCCGTTCGACCGCCACGACTTCTATACCTTCGATATTTTTTTGTTTGGGCGCATTGGCTCGGGGTACCAGCGCGTGCGTGAATCCCAGTTTCGCCGCCTCGCGCAAACGTTCCTGTCCGCGTGGCGCGGGGCGGACTTCCCCTGCAAGGCCGATTTCGCCGAACACAACGAGCTTTTCCGCTACCGAGCGATTGCGAAAAGAAGAAACAATCGCCAGCACGATTGCGAGATCCGCCGCGGGTTCGCTGATGCGGACGCCACCGACGGCATTGATGAACACGTCCTGATCGAAGCAGGCGATCCCTGCATGACGATGCAACACGGCCAGCAGCATGGCCAATCGATTTTGATCCAAGCCTTGGGCGAGGCGGCGGGGATTGCCATGTGCCGCATCGACCAACGCCTGAATTTCGACCAATAGAGGACGCGTTCCTTCATTGGTCACGAGGACGCAGGAGCCCGGCACGCCCGCATGATGTTCGGATAAAAACAAGGCCGACGGATTGGAAACGCCGCGAAGTCCCTTTTCAGTCATGGCGAAAACACCGAGTTCGTTCACCGGACCGAAACGATTTTTGAACGCGCGCACGAGGCGATAACTCGATTGCGTATCGCCTTCGAAATACAGCACCGAGTCGACGATATGTTCAAGCACGCGTGGACCGGCTAAGGCCCCCTCCTTCGTTACATGACCCACGAAGATGAGCGTGATGCCCGACTGTTTGGCCAAGCGAGTCAGTTGAGCGGCACACTCGCGCACTTGCGCAACGGAGCCCGGGGCGGATTGCAGCGCTTCCGAATACAAAGTCTGGATGGAATCAACAACGGCAACCTCCGGTTTTTCTTGGGTCAGCGTAGCGGCAATGCGTTCGAGTTGAATTTCAGCCAGTAGCGCCACCTTCGCGCTATCGACCTGAAGCCGTTGTGCGCGCAGGGCGATTTGGTCGGCCGATTCCTCGCCGCTCACATAAAGAACTTTACGTGCCGCGCCCATTTCCGCCAGTGCCTGCAACAACAAGGTCGATTTACCGATACCCGGATCACCACCGATTAACACGACCTGCCCCGCAACCAGCCCGCCGCCAAGGACGCGATCGAATTCCTGCACCCCGGTGGACATACGCGGCGCTTGCGTTGTTTGTATTTTGGCAAGCGACGTGAGCGCGGAAGTCTTGGCGAGTCCGCTATAGCGATGCGATGCGGGCGAACTCTCGGCCACACTTTCTACCAGGGTGTTCCATCCTCCGCATTGCGGACATTGCCCCTGCCACTTCGGCGATTGCCCGCCACACTCGGTGCAGACGTAGATTGACTTAGCTTTGGCCACGTGACTCGCCGTTTTGCGAGGCGCGTCTCATCGTTTGCCTCGCGAAAGACGCCCGTAGGCGATGAAAGGAAAGATTGCCTATGCGCACTATGAGGCGCGATCGGTTTGCGGAACGCGTGCGGACAAGGCACAGAACAGTTCGTAACTCACGGTACCTGAGAATAACGCCACTTCATCCGCAGGCAGTCCTTCGCCCCACAGGGTCACCGGCGTACCGATATTCGCCTCCGGAATATCGCTCAAATCAACGGTCATCATGTCCATGGAAACGCGTCCGACTGTACGGGTCCGCTTGCCGTTCACCAGAACCGGCGTTCCGGTCGGCGCATGTCGCGGATAGCCGTCGGCGTATCCGGCGGCAACGACGCCAACACGCATCGTCCGGTCCGCGCGAAACAGGTTGCCATAACCGGTGCTCTCGCCGGTTTTCAATTCCTGTACGGCAATGAGCGCACTACTCAAGGTCATGGCCGGCTGCAAGCCGATTTCTTCCGCGCTCAAATTGTCAAAAGGCGAACCGCCGTAAAGCATGATGCCCGGACGCGTCCAATCGCCATGCGTTTGGGGGTAGCGCAGCAACGCTGCGGAATTCGCTGTGCTGATGGGCAAGCCGAGTTTGGCCGTGGCTTTGCCGAAACGCTTGAGTTGTTCCGCCACGCCCATGGGACCGTCCGCATCGGAAAAATGTGTCATGAGGGTAATGGGTCCCACGACGATGCAGCGCTGCAGGCGTTCCAACACCGCCGGTAGCTCGGTTAAATGGAAACCGAGGCGATTCATACCCGTGTTGATCTTCAGGTAAACCGGCATGCGCGTAGGCGCGCCGCTTAGCTCGAGCATTTCGATCTGCGCAGCGTTATGCACGACGATAGACAAAGAATGCTCGCACACGACCGCGACGTCCCCGACTTCGAAAATCCCTTCGAGCAGCAATATCGGTTGGCGCACGCCAGCTTCGCGCAGTCGCACCGCTTCGTTGAGATCAAGCAGGGCGAAACCATCCGTCGCCTCAAAGACTCGAGCGGCCCGCAGCAGCCCGTGGCCATAGGCATTCGCTTTCACCACCGCCCAGGTTTTGGCCCCCGCGGCGCGCGCCCGGGCCAGCGCAAGGTTCGCACGCATGGCGGCAAGATCGAAGGTCGCACGGATAGGACGAGGCATGGGAAAACTCAGACGGTCTTCAGACGCTGCTTGGCAAAATCAATGAAAGTGTTAACCAAACGCGAGCGGAATTTCTCTTTGGGATACACCATCGACAGGCTGCGCAAAAGTTTGGGCTGGAGAGGAATAGCGATCAGTTCGCCGAGCTTCTGTTCCTTCTCGACCGTCATTTTTGAAAGTACGGAGAATCCGAGCCCGGTGCTGATGACGCCTTTGATCGCTTCCGAACTGCCCAATTCCATGATGACGCTCAAATCCTTCGCCTCAATGCCGGCGTTGCGAAAATAAAGATCCGTGAACTCTCGCGTGCCCGATCCCGTTTCGCGGCTCACGAACGGATGGCCGATCAACTGCTTGGGGCTTAAGGTTTTCGCTTTGGCGAAAGGGTGATCCGCTGTAACGATGACCTGTAATTCATCCTCACAAACCACTTCCGTCTGCAAAGAAGGTTGATGGGTGGGCGCTTCGATCAGACCGATGTCGAGCGTGTGTTCTGCGACACGCCCTTCAATCGCTTCGGAGTTGCCAACCGTAAGTTTCGGCTGTACTTCCGGATGCTGCGATTTGAACTCCCCCAGAACGCGCGGGAGCATGAATTCCGCGATGGTCATGCTGGCGCCGACGAGCAAGGGGCCCGACAAGCGACCGGTCATTTCCCGCAAACGCGTATCCAGCTCCGCCGAAAGCGAAAGGATTTTTTCCGCGTACTTCAATACCACTTCACCCGCGGGCGTGAGCGAGATTTTGCCGTGTCCGCGTTCGAACAACCGCGTGTTGAAATGTTCTTCCAATTGTTTGATTTGAAAGGTAACAGCGGGTTGAGTCATGAAGAGAACATCGGCCGCTTTCGTGAAGCTCATCTGCTTCGCGACGGCGTGAAATACTTGGAGTCTGCGGTCGGCCATTTAGGTGTCTTTTTAGATAGCGGTACGGCCCGCTCAACGCTTCTATTCAACCATAAATCGCCTTTCTGACCAATCTTATGCCCACCCCGACCGCGTGGAGGCCTGGGACCCTTAGAGGGGCGTGGTATAAAGCCAGCCAGACAAATACGCTTGCGCAGTGCTCATCCGGCCCTGGCCGGCACCTCAAATAATGCCGTTTCCGTCTGTCGTTCTCCACCGCCATCGGTTCGAAGCATGAAGCGCGGCTTCTATACCATCATGGCCGCCCAGTTTTTTTCTTCGCTGGCCGACAACGCGCTGCTTATTGCAGCGATCCAGTTACTCACTCAGATGGCCGGGCCCGCGTGGCTCATCCCACTGCTCAAGTTCTTCTTCACTATTTCGTATGTACTGCTCGCAGCCTTCGTCGGTGCCTTTGCCGATTCGATGCCCAAAGGGCGGGTCATGTTCATCACCAACATCGTGAAGGTGGCCGGCTGCATGTTGATGTATTTCTATGCATCGCTCGCGGACTGGGGACTGACGCCCTATGTCGGCATCCTTGTGGCGTACGCGATCGTCGGCCTCGGTGCAGCGGCCTATTCGCCGGCCAAATACGGCATCCTCACCGAATTGCTTCCTGCCCGGCAGCTTGTCGCTGCGAATGGTTGGATCGAAGGCCTCACCGTAACGTCCATCATCCTAGGCACCCTTCTCGGGGGCGCCTTAGTGAGTGAAACCGTTTCTTCGCGCTTACTCTCATTGGACTTTCCGTACATGGAAACGGGGGTGGACTCGGTCGGCGAAGCGGCGATACTCATCATCGTAGGCGGCTACCTGATTGCGGGTTTGTTCAATCTCTATATCCCCAACACCGGCGTCGATCATCATGTTCCGAACAAGAATCCGCTGTACCTCGTGCGCGATTTTTACCACTGCTGCACCCTTCTATGGCGCGATCGTCTCGGTCAGATCTCTCTGGCAACGACGACGCTCTTCTGGGGCGCCGGCGCCACACTGCAATTCATTGTCCTGGAGTGGGCACGTGTCGCCCTCCACTACCCGCTCGCGAAAGCGACCTTGCTTCAAGGGGTGACCGCTTTTGGCATCGCAGTGGGCGCAATCGTGGCCGCGCGAGTCGTGCCGCTACGACGCGCGCCTTCTGTCCTGCCATTCGGTATCGCCATGGGTCTTATCGTCATCGCCATGGTTTTCGTGCGCAACGTCTGGATAGCGATCCCGCTGATGATCATGATCGGCGCGATGGCCGGTTATTTTGTCGTACCGATGAACGCGCTACTGCAGCATCGCGGGCACATTCTCATGGGCGCGGGACATTCCATCGCCGTGCAGAACTTCAATGAGAATCTCTCCATTCTGGTCATGCTTGGCCTTTATGCGCTCATGATCAGCCTGCACTTGAATATCTACGTGGTGATCGTGCTCTTCGGGCTATTTGTCAGCGGCTCGATGGTGCTTGTACGGCGGCGACACTTCTACAATCTGCGCAACCCGGATCCTTTACTGCAAACCAGCGTCATGCACGTAGAAGCGCCGACACGGCGGCGGCGCAAGAAAAAAGATAGCGGCGATTGAACGATTCAACGATTCAACGATTCAACGATTGGACAATTGAGCGATTGAGCGGGGTTCTCGCCGCGTTCGCATGAGGGTGGCCTGCGTGACGGTCTAGAACACGACCGCGGTGTTGGACAATTCGTTCGGATTATTCGCGCGCGCCGGGTAGTGAGTGGCCAGCAGATCGCTAATCGCCCGTATCCCTTCTAAAGCACCTGCTTCAAACCGCCCCGCCGAAAACTCCGTTTGCATCGCCGCACAGATGGCTTCCCACTTGGCTGGGTCCACATGGGAGTTGATCCCCCGGTCGGCGACGATCTCGACATCCTTGTCGGCGAGCAAAACGTAAATGAGCACGCCCGAATTTTCTTCCGTGTCCCATACGCCCAATGACGCAAAAAGATCGAGGGCGCGTTGACGCGGTAGATAGTTCCGCCATAGCGCGGCAGCGGGCAAAGCCGCTTCGATGACAAAACGCAACTCGCCGCGGTGGCGGCGCTCTTGTTCGTCAATGGTCTTTTCAATCGCCGCTAAGGCTGAGCGATTGAAAGCTTTGCGCAAGCGCCAATCGTCGAAAAATAGATGGCGCAAT
>DATEOW010000188.1:0-5690 GCA_035273665.1 Burkholderiales bacterium
TGATTGGGCCTGAAGCTGGTGTCGATGCCCCCGCCTTCCGTATCGATGACGTCGTTCAAATAACGGCCGCTTTCGTTCCAGAAGCGGCGGTTGAAGCTGTTGCGCGCGCGGATCGCATGGGCTTTATAAGCTTCGACATCGTGGCCCAGCCGCGTGCCCCAATCGACCATCAGGTTCAACGCGTTGTGCCACAGCGCTTGAATCTCGACGGGTTTGCCCCGGCGGGGTGTCACGACCCAATCGCCGACTTTGGCGTCCATCCAAGTAAGTTGATAACCGGGTGCGCCGGCGCGAACGAGTCCGTCTTCCGGATCGACACCGATGCCGTAATGCGTGCCGCGCAAATGGTGTTCGATAATGCCCGACAAGACAGGCCACAGTTCGTTGAGAATTTCTTCATCGCCGACCACGTTGACGTACCGGTCGATCGCATGGAAGTACCACAGGGTGGCATCGACGGTGTGATAGAGCGCTTCGCGTTCGCCTTCGGGAAAGAGATTCGGCAAAAGGCCGTCACGCACATAGCGCGAGAAGGTTCGAAGAATGGCGCCCGCTTCGCGGAAACGGCCGGTGCATAAGGTCAATCCGTCGAGACTGATCATGGTGTCGCGGCCCCAGTCGCCGAACCAGTGATAGCCCGCGATGATCGTGCGCACTTCATTGCCCGAGGCTGCGGCGCGCGAGGTTTCCTCCAGTCGGCTGCCGGGGAGGATCAGAAATTGATCGGCCGCCATGGCGAGTTTCTGTGCGAAACCTTTGCTCGCTTTCTCCGGCACGATGGACATCAACTTCTCAATCCGTTCGCGTTCGGCGGTGATCGCACTGATGCCGTCGGTCTCCAGCGCTTCCCATCCCTGGGTCGTGGCGACGAAGCTCACCGGTTGGCCCACGCTCATTGCCACGGAGAAATACCCGGGGCTGAAGGCGTTCTCGCTGTGGTCGTAACCGCGATCGCGTTCGACCTGATACATGATGTTTTCTTCTTTGTGCGGGTGGGCCACGAAAGCCCCTTGCTCGGGGCGTATGCCGAAGCGCATGCGCAATGGACTATCGAGCAAGCTCACTTCGTGACGGTTACCGGTAATAGACAAGGTGAAAGGCCAACCTTCGTGCCGTCGCAAGACGGCGTCTTGGCGCCGGAAAGCGAGAAAGGGTCGGAGATGCAGCGTCGCCGGTCCGCCTTCCAATAGCCGGTACTGCACGACCACTGTGTTTTGCCCATGCGGGAGCACAAGCGTTTTCTCCAAACGGCAATCGCCGATGCGATAGGTCCACACCGGCATCAGATGATCGACACTGAAGGATTCCAGATAGTGCTGCGCTTTCGTGAGCAAGCGGCCGTCCGTGTATTGCGCGCCGCCGAGTTGGGTGCGCACTTCGCCGCAGATCAATTCTTCATCGAAGCGGGAGATCATGATGTAGCGGCCTTTGGGTTCTGCCAGATTCGGTACGAACAAGCCGTGATAGCGCCGGCTGTTGACGCCCAACACCGTTCCCGACGCGAAGCCGCCGAGCCCATTGGTCGCCAGCCATTCGCGCTGGTGCAGCAAGGTGGCGTCTTCGCCCTTCCAGTGCAGGACGAGCAGATCCTTATTCATTGTGTTTTCTCCGCACGGAAAAAGACCGCGGACTCGGCGGGCAAGCACCAGCCTTTTTCCTTGAGTGGGTTCACAGCACCGAAGCCGCCGTAATGCGGCGCTTCGGACGACCAGTTGAAAGACCAGTTGCGATCAGGCGGCGGCGCAAGCAAGGGCTCGGGCGCCGGATGCAAATCCGCTTCGTCACCGAGATTGACGAGCAACAATCGATCGCCTACTTCGGCATCGAACCAGCGCAGCACGAAGGCTTTTTCCGTCAACACTGCGCCGTCGATGGCGAATCGATCCTGCTTGGCGATAACGGGGTCACTTCGCCGCAACGCGAGCAGCTCTTTGTAATAGACATACGCCTGCTGATTCGTTTGGCGCTCGTCGAAGTTCAACTTGCAATTGCGGAAGGTCGTCTCGTCGCCCGGGTCGGGAACCTTCGCTTGGGCATTCGGCGTTGCGTAAGAAGGAAACTGGCTGATGAACTCCTTGCGACCCTTGTGCACGGCGCGGCGCAAAGCCGCTTTGTGATCCGCAAAAAAGGTAAAGGGACTCGATGCCGAGAATTCCTCGCCCATAAATAACATCGGTGTTTGCGGCGATAGCAATTGCAAGGCGACGATGGCGCGGTGACGTCCCGGGCTGGTGAGCTGATGCAGACGCGCGCCATCCAATGTGTTGGCGACTTGATCATGGTTTTGGGTGAAAACGACGAAGGCATTGGCGGGTTGGATGGTTACGGCGGCGCCGCGCGGTTTTTTCTGCCAGTCATAGTACTGGCCTTGAAAAAGGAAGCCGCGTTTCACCGCGGAGATAAATTCCTGCGCCCGCCCGCGATGGTCATGAAAATAGCCTTCGTGTTTGCCCGTGCAGGCGACACGTGCGGAATGATGAAAATCTTCGTTCCACATCGCATCAAGTCCTGCGCCGCCCGCTTCGATGGGGAGGAGTTGTCGTGCGTTTTGCGGCTCGTTCTCGGCGATAAGGATGATTGCCTTCGGCTGCGCAACCGCCCGCACGCGTTGCGATAACTCGGCGAGCACATGCACCGGCCCGTTGTCATGGATGCTTTGGGTCGCATCGAGCCTTAAGCCGTCCAGATGAAACTCGCGAATCCAGTAACACGCATTGCGAATGAAGAACTCGCGGACGGGTTTGCTGTTGGGGCCGTCGAAATTGATCGCTTCGCCCCATTCGTTGTCGTAGCGGTCGGTGAAATAATCCGGGCTGAAGCAATGCAGGTAGTTCCCATCCGGACCGATATGGTTATAGACGACGTCCAGAATGACTGCGAGTCCGACAGCGTGCGCGGCGTCGACGAAACGCTTGAACGCGTTGGGATCGCCGTAACCGTGAAAAGGCGCATAGAGGTCTACGCTGTCGTAACCCCAGTTCCAGCGGCCCGGGAATTCGGCGACGGGCATGACCTCGATGACGGTCACGCCAAGATCTTTTAGATGCGGTAACCGTTCGATGGCGGCATCGAATATGCCTTCTGGCGTGAAGCAACCGATATGCAATTCGTAAACGACCTGCCCGTGCATGGATACGCCACGCCACGCGCCGTCGGTCCAAGCAAAGTGCGGATCGACGATCTGCGAGGGACCATGCGGACCTTCGGGCTGATAGCGCGAGCAGGGGTCCGGGTAATCGACTTTGTCGTCGAGGCGATAGCGGTAAAGATCGCCCGCCTTCGCGTCGAGGCTATCTAAGGTGAAATATCCTTCTTGCTCGCGCGCCATCGGCAACGCGCGTTCGCGTAAGATCAAATCGACCTTTATCGCTTGCGGTGCCCAAACGCAGAAATGCACGCCTTGCTGGAGAACGGTCGCGCCCAGGCCGAGCTCGAGATCGAGCGCGTTCTGAAAGCGAGGGTCGAAGGACATGGAAGCGCCGGAAGAAGTAGACGCAGGACGGCTGCAAGATTTGCTCCTAAGCAGCGCGCTGTTGCAGCCGCTTGAAAATCAAGCGGCAAGCAATGGATGACGATCCGCATACGACAATGTCTGCAAACGAAGCCGCCCTTTTTGAAGAGGCGCTAACGGCGCCTCTTTTTTTTAGGGCGTCTGCACCGAGGCGGGAGCCGATTCTTTTACACCGAAAATTTTGCGTACGCTTAGCCACCGCGGTTTTTCCAGCAATCCGGGTATGCGATAGCGTTGAATGAGCTTGGCGATCAGGATGGGGATACTTACGGCCAGCGCGAGCGCAACGAGAACATTGATCTCCGGAATGAAACTTGGCGCCACCTTGGAAATCTGTTCCAAGGTGAACAGCACCAGACGGTGCATCACGTATACGGCCAAGGAGTAGGTCCCCACGACTCTGATCGCGTGGAACCAATTGCCGCGCGACATCAATTCGGCCATGACGATGCCGGAAATCACGCCGACGATTTGGCAGACTAAAACGAGGCCGACGCTGCGCCATTGCGGGAACTCGATCATGGCCCACGCAAAGGCAATATAAAGCGCCGACAAGAGCAGATGCCATGGCCGCACGAAGTGGCGCGCCTTTTGTAAATGAGGCGAGAGCCAGCAACCCAAAAGGAAAAACAAATAGAGGCGGACCACTTTCTCGGGAAAGGGAGTGTTCAGTTGCAGGCCCGAGTCGAGTACGAGCAAATATACGGTAAGCGACGCGCCGACCAAGATCGGCAATGGAACGGCACGGAGTACGCGTGTGAGTAGAAACATCAGCATCAACGCGTAAATAAACCAGAGCGTGCGCGGCGGGTCGACAAAAATGTAGAAGATCATGTCGAGCCGTTTCGTCTTCATGCCGACGAGGTAATGCGGCAGGGCAATGGTGTAGAGGTAGACGATCAGCGACCAGAGCACGAAGAGATACAGAAAGTGCAGTACTTTCTTGTCGATGAACTCCGGCCAATCCGCTTTGAGCGCCTTTGCGGCGAAAATCCCCGCCATTAAAAAGAAAAGCGGCATGCGGAAAAGCGCGAAGACCTCATCGATAGCCGAGTAAGTCGGGCTCCAAAAGGCGGAATGCGGTTTGTCCAGATCGGCAATCGCGTGGTGGAAAACCACCAGCACAATGGATAAACCCTTGCCGTAGTCGACCCAATCCACCCGGCCACGATCATTTGCTGCCATGTGAAGCTCCCTGAGCTTGCTATTGAATGTCTTGTTGAGTCTGCCGCCCTTATCTCCGCGATGAGGAAACTCTGACTCGCGGCAACAACTCAATCAGCACTTCCTATTTTTTTACGCCTTTCTGCCACGAGTCGCGTAGGGTTACCGCCCGGTTGAAGACCGGGACCCCTCTCTTCATATCCACGCGGTCGGCCACAAAGTAACCGTGCCGTTCGAATTGGAAACGTTCGTCCGGTTGGGCTTCCGTGAGTGTCGGCTCAACATAAGCACGCACTACTTTCTTGGCATCCGGGTTGATATCTTGCAGGAAATCGCGATCGCCTGCGCCGGGATGCGCTTCGCGGAAGAGCCTGTCGTAAAGACGCACTTCCGCGGGCTGGGCGTGCGCAGCGGACAGCCAGTGGATGTTGCCTTTGACTTTATAGGTGTCGGCCGCCGGTGTGCCCGACTTGGAATCTGGAAAATATTCGCAACGGACCAGCGTCACCTTTCCATTCGCATCTTTTTCGAAGCCGATGCATTTCACGACATAGCCATAGCGCAGTCGAACCATCGCGCCTGGGGCCAGCCGAAAAAATCCCTTGCTCGGCACTTCCATGAAGTCCTCGCCCTCAATCCAGAGCTCTCGTGAGAGAGGAACCACGCGTTTGCCCAGCTCCGGTTTTTGCGGATGATTCGGCGCATGGCAATCCTCGCTTTCACCGGCGGGGTAGTTTTCGATTACGAGTTTGACCGGGTCCAAGATGGCGATTCGCCGCTCCGCCCTTTCATTGAGATCCTCGCGCAGACAATCTTCCAGTACGCTCATATCGATCCACGAATCGGACTTCGATACACCGATGCGATCGCAGAACATGCGGATTGATTCAGGGGTAAACCCTCGACGCCTGAAGCCGACGATCGAGGGCATGCGCGGGTCATCCCAGCCTTCGACATGTTTTTCTTCGACGAGCTGGATAAGCTTGCGTTTGGAGAGGACGACGTAGCTAAGATT